>JACOZM010000121.1 GCA_016181345.1 Candidatus Woesearchaeota archaeon | reverse complement strand
AACTAAGGAATCACCATAGGTAGAGAGAGGTCCTCCACTGAAGGGGGATTTTCTTTTTCCTATCTTACTCTATGTTTATTGTCACTTTAGGTCTAATTGTTTCTTAATTCATTACTATTTCTAGTTATTACGATTCCTATTTTTATTTCTAATTATTATTATTATTATTACTTAAAGTTAAATCAGCAATTCGCTTTTCAAGTTCTCCCATAACTATATCCTTCATCTTTATACCTCGAGAAACAAGGTCATCGTATAATGGCCGGATATAGGGATCAATTTTTCTAGCTAATGTTAAAGGAACGTCGAGCTTAGCATATTTAACCACCTGTTCAACAATAATTCTAGAGGTAACAGCTAAAGCTTCTCGCATTGTGCCCAAATAAGAAAAAACTGCAAAAGGATCAATCCCCTTGGCGTCAACTACTGGTGTTTTATTGACTGCTACCCCTCCATTTCCAGCGACTACTTCATATATTCCCTTTTCCCATTGATGAACCATTTTATTTCTCCCCCTCTTTTTTCGTTTTTTAAAATATTGGATCGTTGTTCTTATTCTTAAAAAGATAAAAATATCCTTGCTTAAAATCACTAAAAGTAAACTAAAACATTTGTATTAATCTCTTTTCTTTTATAAATTTTTTGTCAGGCTTCTTCTTGTTGCTCCATTTTTGTTTCTCTCTTCCCTTTTTGAGATTTAGAGGTCAATAAATATCCTTTCTCTAATGGTTTAACAATGACAAGATTTTTAAGTCTCTTTGTCTTTCTTCTCTAAAAAGGTGATATTGATGAAATCTACTCTTAAGGTTATAATGGTTCTATCTTTTATTCTTATTACTCTTTTTTTGGCAGGATGTGAAAAAATAAGTTCAGGTAATCAAGATGGCGAAGGAATACTCCCTGACACTTCAGATATAAAAGAAATAAATGATCCAGTAGAACCTTCAGATTTAGTTGGGGAAGAAAGTTCTGGTGTTGCTGATGTAACTAATGTAACTAATGACAGTTTACAAAATAATCTTTCTCTTCCTCTTGAAGAAGTTGCAATCGTTCCTTCTGAAACTATTGTTAGTCAAACTGCGTTAGAAACCATGGCTAAAGTGCATACGGTTGAGTTTAATCAAAGCGGTTTTGTTCCGACTAAATTAACCATTAAGGTAGGAGATTCAATCCTTTGGAAAAATTCTCGAGATAAAGTTAAAGCAATGGTTTTGGGGTCGCAGGCTTGTGCGAAAGTTAAAAGTGAAATTCTCAATCCAGGACAGACATTTCAATGGACGTTTACTGAGCCTTTACGATGCCCTATCGTTGATGGTATTTACGTTACGGCGGTGATGAATATTGTTGTAGAATAAGTTATTAGTCCTTGAGAGATAATATTTGGCTGTAAAATTCAGGTATGTGCATAGCGCCGTCATCAAGACAAAAAATTTGCTGTTGAAGTAGACAAATAGCCCTATTAAGAGTTAAAGATTTTTTGCCCGTACCATTTTGTAGAAGTACTTTCTCTTGATGACCTTTTGGCGGCTATACACATACAAATTCAAGGAAGGTTTAAATACGATCTTCTTTTTTCTTTAATTATGGTACGATCACTAGTGGGGAAACATCCGAATTACTTTGAAGCTATTCTACAGCTCAGAAATGTTTCTGATGAAGTTGTTCATTTTGTTAAAGAAGATATTAAGAGATTTCATGTCCCGGTTACTAAAATTGCCAAAACAATTAATGGAACTGATTATTATCTTGCTGACAATCAGTATGCTCGGGCTTTAGGCAAAAGACTTCAACAATATTTTGGAGGGCAGACAATTATCACGGCTTCTTTGCACACCCAGATCGATGGGAAGGATAAATATCGAGTAACAGTATTATTTAGAGGAGTACCGTTCAAGAAAGGAGATAAGGTCTTTTATCAAGATGATACCTATGAAATTAAAGCGATGGGTAAAGATATCTTTATGGTTGGGAAGAAAAAAGTTCATATTCGGTATAAGGATATTAAACAGATTAAATTGGTTGAAGACTAAGAAAGTTAGAAATAATTTTATATATAATCTTTGAGGTCTATTTTTTAACAATAATCTTTATATTATAAAACAACAATCTTTATATTTAAATTAAAAGAATATAAACTTCAAATAATAATAACCCCCTAAACTATAATAACAATACCATGAAAATAGTAGAAATATCGGCAGAAAAAGTTGATCAAGAAGGAACACCTCTTCTTTATCTTGGAACAACGCCTTTAGAAGGTCGTGTTGGTCAACCAACAAGTACGTTGTTTGTTACTCCAAGGATGACTCATGGTGGTTTGTATGACCAAAATCCAGATACTACACCTGTTGAAGACCTTGTTAGAACATTAGTCGGTACAATAGATGATTATCAACATTTGTTTAGAGAGGGTGTTGATTTACGTGTTTATGTAGATCCCTCAAGTAGGCCGGGCTTATGGGTGCCAGTGATTGATGCTCTGCGTGAACACTATAGTAATTAATCTCTAGATTCTCGATATTCAGTGATTATTTTTTCAATGAAGTCTTTCTGTTTCATTTGCTGTTTGATCCGCACTTCAAGAATTTTCGGATCGATTAAAGCAAAATGACTCTTTTCAGAATGAAATTCTTCTTTAGCTATGATTACAGTCTGAAAGCTTTCCGTTATCCTCTTGGGAAAATTGTGATTAGAGATAAGGATGAGTGATTTATCTTTAAGGCTTGCAAGAGCCTCTTCAGAGAATTCGGATGGGTTTTCGATAAGGAGATAGTCATGATCTTTAACTAGGAGGAGTTTATTCTTTTCACTAAATTCTAGTTTCCCTAAGTTTCTGATTTTTTTAACCAGCTGAAGATAGTCTGCCTTAACCACAAATTGATCCATCTCCTGCTCTTTTTCTTTCAGTACAGAAATGAATTGCAGCATTTCATCTATGCTCTTGCTTTGTACTTTAATGCGCTCTTCTTTAAACCTTAATAAATTATCAAATCGTTTATCAATATGGCTTGTTCTCTTCTTTAATGAAAGATTTATATTTTTTAACTGTTTTATCTCTTTATCTGAAATTTTTAGACGACTTTCTAAACTATTTTTTTCCTCTTTAAGTTGCGAAAGCTTCTGAAAAAGACGTAGGAAATCTTTTTTTGTTATTTTATCTTCTGCTAATACGTCATGAATGATCTTATGTTCCTGTAATGGTTCTTTAAGCAGGGATTTGATGAGAGAAAAATGAAGATCTTCCTTTAATGCAATTTTAATAAACTCGTTCTTGATCTCTTCTAACTGGTTATTCTGTACATAGGTGTTGATCTTTTCTAGTCTTAAGGAATATTTTTTATACGCAAATATGGCAGCTGCTAAACTATCATTTTGATGCCCATCGTCTCCTTTTAATCTCTCTAGTTTGGTTATATCTTTATTATTATCTTCATTATCCTTATCATTATCATCATTATTATTCTGATTACGATTATTTTTAGTGTTGTGGTTGTTGTTATCATTGTTTTTATCATTTATGTTATTCTTATTGTCATAATCATTTTTCTTAGTATTAATGTACTGATGGTTAGTTTTGTTAGGGTTAGGGTGATGCTCTTTGATAAGTATCCTTTTCTCTTCTCTTTTAAGATCTTCAGGGGGATGAACAAGGCTGCATCCTAATTTAGTGGCAAAATCGCTGACGAACGAAGGAGTTTTAGCTTTATCAGTAGAAACAATAATCGGCTGGCAGACACTGATCACTTCAGAAATTACAGAGGACAGAGAGAATTCTTTGTTAGAATTTATCTTGATAAGATTCCCATTCAAATCAAGAATAGCATACGCTGCGGTTGTTCCTGGGTCAACTCCAATAATCCCTAGGGGTTTCATCTACAGTAAGAATTTTATATTCTTTAAATTATTTCTCTTTGTAAAACAAACAATTATCTCTTTGTAAAACAAACATAACAATTCAATCCTCTTCTTTAATCCTATTTTTGAATCGGCATGTCCAGATAAATAGTTTTTAATGCATATTTTGAACTTAATAATATTCTCAACTTAATAATATTCTCAAAAAAGAAAGATTTATATTATCGCCGGTCTATACTCTAATCATGAAAAAAAGTGTTTTCTTAGGTTTGTTTATGTTTATTTTTATCCTGCAAGTCTCTAATGCTGCTGCGATAAGTGAACACACCTATCAGCTAAAGCTTTTGGCTGTTCAAGAAGTTGAGGGTGGTTATCAAGGAAGCGATGCAGACCTTTATTTAGAACTTACGCCTGGATCAGGAAGAGTTTTTTTAGAAACCTATCCGTTGACGAAGCTAGATACACAAATTTCGACAAGATTTGCCAAAGATATAGCTTGTAATCATTTTAACCTTGATTGTAATAAATATGATTTTTTTTATACGATCAAAGCAAAATCAAGCATCATCGGCGGACCTTCAGCAGGAGCAGCAATCTCGGCTTTAACAGCAATTGCAGTAATGGATCTGGATTACGATCAGAATATTGCAGTTACGGGGACAATCAATTCTGGAGGAATCGTTGGCCCTATTGACTCTAATGATGAGGGGTATGAAAACAATAGTAGTATAACGGGAAATGAATCTATCAAAAAGAATGGATATATTAAGAAAGGTCCTCTTGATAATTCCTCCAAAATTGGTGGGTCGTATGATATCCCTTCTAATATCTCTTCTAATATTTCTTCCAGAATGAATCAAACGAATATCTTGGCTCATTACCAAGAAAATTTAAGCTTAGAAGTTGTTGAAGTTATTGACTTAGATGAAGTTTTATTTCATTTGACGGGCAAGGAATTTAATGGAGAAGTTCATGAGATTGAGGTAAATCATGAATATTCAACGATCATGGGCCATCTTCAGGAACTCTTATGCGATAGGACATTAAAATTAACTGAGGAATTAGAGTCTGAACATTTTATCCTTAATGAGAGTCTTCTTCGGGATATTAAAGCTAAAGAAGAAGCAGCGCAGAATTCTACTTTGCAAGGAGACTATTACTCTGCTGCAAGCTTTTGTTTTGGGAATAATATCAACTTGAAGACAATCTATTACCGTCAGAAGAAAGTAGGTCGTCCAAGTTATGAGCGATTGTTTAGGGAATTAGAACAAAAATCATTAGCTCTAGAACGTGAAGTAGATGCTCTTGCTATTGATACAATAAGCAGTTTACAAGCTTATATGGTCGTTAAAGAACGGCTGAGTGATGTTAAAGAGCAAGTTCAAAAATTTAGAAATAACGCTACTCTGGAAGAGTCAGCAGAATTATTAGCATATTCTGAAGAAAGGTATTTCTCTGCCTTATCCTGGAAAGCTTTCTTTGCCATGAATGGAAAAAAGTTTGTGGTAGATCAAGAACGTCTGAAAAATTCTTGTGTCCAAAAGATTTCAGAAGCAGAAGAGCGGTATCAATATGTAGGATTATTTTTAGGTGAAGGGAATTTGTTTCGGATCAGAGAAAAGATGAGATCAGCTAAAGAGGCTTTAGACGCTAACGAGCCGGCTTTATGTTTGATCACTGCTTCTCAAGCCAAGGCTGATGCTAATGCTATTTTAAGTTCATTCGGCTTAGTTGATGAGAACCTTGATAAGTTTCTTGACAGTAAGAAGAAAGCAGTTGAACGGGTGATTTATGATAATAATAAAGAAGGGATTTTCCCTATTTTGGGCTATTCATACTATCAGTATGGAAATTCTTTACGTGAAGAGAAGTTTAATACACTAGTTTATTTCGAATATGCATTAGAGATGTCTGATTTAAGCATGTATTTTCCTGAAGAAAAGAATTATTTTGTCCGGGTTGAAGAGTTTAATTTCGATGAAAAATGGGCTTATCTTTTGGCAGGATTTTTATTGGGATTAGTGGTTATGTGGGTTGTGAGGAAGAAAAAGTAAGATTAAAGCAGCTTAATTTCTTTAAAGACTTTTGTTAATCTATCTTCTCCTATTATCCTTTTATAGAATCTACTTCCTTTTTATACAGCTCTGCCTATTGGTGATTATAAAACCCCTGCAAGCTACCGAAGCAACTTGCTGGGGAAAAAGAGGTGATAGATGTTTACTACTCAAGAATAGACACTTATTTATAAATGTTTCGGAGTATTTAGTATTCTAAAGTAGTTACTGCTTGGTGCTGCTTTTTGAAGCTATTTTTGGACTTATAGCTTGCTTTTTGGGATGGTAGACGAGCTTTTTGGGATAGAAAGATTTATTAATATTCTCTCTAGTTATTTGATTTATGTGTTTCTGGGGTAGAAGGTGACGTATCATATGAAATTAAGCTTATTATGGATAATATTCAGTGTTTTTGTTGTATTGGGTAGTTCTATGGCTCTTGCGGAAACTGATATTGCAGATGCCGTTAATGCTTTAAGTATGGATGTCGGCGGAAAATCCTTACCTTCGCCATTGGCTAAATTGGCAGGAAATGAGCGGATTAATATTTATATTAAGATGGATGCTGGGGAAGATATTGTTGTTGGTTTGATTACTGAAAATGGTGTAGTAAAGAGCATGGCTGTTG
This sequence comes from Candidatus Woesearchaeota archaeon, assembly GCA_016181345.1. Classification (GTDB taxonomy): domain Archaea; phylum Nanobdellota; class Nanobdellia; order Woesearchaeales; family GW2011-AR9; genus JACOZM01. Next base: position 2,472 of record JACOZM010000121.1, on the reverse strand, counting down.
CTGAAGTCAAGGAACCTACGGTGAAGGTATACTCTTCAGAATCTGTATTACGGGGAATTATTCTTTCAAAAGATCAGCCTAGTGCATTATTGAAAGCGGTTAAAGATAAGAAAATAACGTATGAAGGAATTGGTTTTAAAAACAAAGTTAAATTAAAAATAGCTTCAGGATTAATGAGATTAGCTGCTCTCTTTCAAAAAGATGATATGGCAAAAGTAGAAGTTTTTGCCAAAGAAAAAGATAGTGATGAGAGTAAGGGAGATAGTGGTGATTCATCTCAAAATGATGATCAAGGCCAAGAGATTGACAATGCTGACGAAGAACGTGGTGATGACAAGGAAGATACTGATACTTCCGAAGATACTGATTCTGAAGATGATGATACTATAACCGGAAATGCTGTTGCTGAAGTTGAAGAAGTAGAAAAAAAGGCAGAGCCGAAACCAAAAAAGGTGAATTTGGTTGAAGGCGGCTTTAGTACAGAATCCTTGAAAATAAGGGCAGGAGAAACCGTAGAATGGAAGAATGTTCGAAGTGGGAGATTTAAGCAGGCTTTAATTATAGGAACTCGAAACTGCCGTGAGATTAAAAGTGATATTTATGATGCGGGAGAGTCCTTCAGTTGGACGTTTAATGAAAGAGAAACTTGTGTCATTGCCGATGGTATTTATACGACAGAGACAATGAAGATTATTGTTGACTAGGATTTTTTTATTTTTGGTTTCTTTCTTAATTTTTACTTGTTTTTTAAGTTGGTGGTGAGTCTTACTTCTCTTTTCAGGGCAAAGCTTTTATAGGTTATAGTTATCAGTAAGAATAGAATTAGTAAGAATAGAAATATAGTTGTAGGTTTGATAGATGAAAATTGCTTTTTTTGAAATAGAACTATGGGAAAAAGAGGTGTTAAGGAAAGCTTTTCCACACGATAGGCTCTATTTTTCTCCAAAGAGAATTTGTTCTAGTGATATTCAGAAAATAAAGGATTGTGAAGTCTTAACTACATTTGTTAACTGTAAGATCAATAAGAATCTTCTTCAATCTCTGCCTTCTCTTAAGTATATTGCAACGATGAGTACAGGGTATGATCATATTGATGTAGGATTATGTGAAGAGAGAGGTGTCAAAGTAAGTAATGTTCCTTTCTATGGCGAAAACACTGTTGCTGAATATACATTTGCCCTCATTCTTGGATTGAGTCGGAAGCTGGTTAATAATGTTAACTTAGTGAAAGAAAAGAAGTATCATTTTGGAGGCTATCGTGGATTTGATCTCAAAGGAAAAACTCTAGGCGTTATAGGTGGAGGGAATATTGGCCAGCATGTCATCAGAATAGCAAAAGGATTTGGGATGAATATTCTTGTTTTTGATGTTGTTAAGGATAGTTCATTAGCAAAGAATTTGGGGTTTAAGTACGCTTCATTAGAAACGCTGCTTCAAGAATCAGATATTGTCAGTTTACACGTTCCTTATAATAAGCATACTCATCATTTGATTAACAAGGATAATATCTCTCTAATGAAAAAAAGTGCGTATTTAATTAATACTTCCCGTGGCCCTGTTGTTGATGAGAAAGCGTTAATCCAGGCCCTGAAACGAAGGCAGATTGCTGGTGCCGGTCTTGATGTGTACGAGTCTGAACCGCAGGTAAATCTTCGATTAACAGCGCTTGATAATGTTATTTTAACCCCGCACACCGCCTCAGCAACGGTAGAATGCCGTATTCAAATGTCAAAAGATGCCGCGGAAAGTATTCTTGCTGTCCTTAAATGGAAAAAGGCTCTTAAAACGGTTAATCCTGAAGTGTATATGAAATGAAACAATTCACTATCACCTTGGCAAAAAAAGCAGGAACTTTCCTTTTACAACACTTTCAAAAAGACCCAGATCTAATATCAAAAAGAACAGTGGCCAAAGGATTGCATACCAGATACGACCAGAAAAGTGATCAGATTATTGTTTCTGCAATCAAGAAAAAATATCCAGCACACAACATTCTGACGGAAGAAATCGAGGCCGACTTCCCGGCGGTCGTGGAAGGTCTCGTGCAGACGATGGCGTTGGCACCAGATCGCGACTCGATCTGGATAGGATCCACCGCTGGAGTCGTCTACCACTTTAGCCTGGCTGGCCAGGTGCTCCATGCGCCGATCGAGCTGGGTCCAGAGACGACCCTGACGGGAGCGACGCTGGTCGACAGCCGACATCTCGCGTTTGTCAGCGAGGCCTCGGGCGAGGTCATTTTCGTCGACACCAAAACGGGACTCCTCGGCCGGCGCTGGCAACTCCCGGGCGTGAGCGTCATCGCCCCGGTCGACAACGACCGCCAGTTGGTGACCCTGCGTGTCCTCCAAGAGGAGGATCGAGTGGCACTCAGCTGGCACCGACGCCTCCCATAAGGCGGCGTCGCTACGGGTGGGGAGCAATCCCCACCCTCTCTTTTCCACTTCCCACTTTACGATCCCGTATCGTAAA
>JACOZM010000120.1 GCA_016181345.1 Candidatus Woesearchaeota archaeon | reverse complement strand
TTTAACCTTGACGAATTTAGCCTTTGTCACTTTCCATCCTTTTGCTTCCGGTAAGTTCACACCCAAACTAGCAACATCAATAGCCTTTAACACTCCAACAATTTCCTTATTCCGTTCAACAGGAACATATTCTAGATCACTTTGATACATCAAATATGCTGTCTCAATCACATCAGCATGCTCAGAAACAATAGGAGTAGACTGGACATAATTTTTAATTTTTGTTTCAGTTGGATCTATTTTTGATTTCAATAATTTTCTCTTCTCTACTAAACCCAAATATTTATTATTCCGAAAAACTAAACCTATGCGCTTTTCAAACTGAGTTAACTCACCTATAATCTTAGAAACCGTAGCTTCGTCATCTAAAACGATAAAATCTTCTTTAATTGCAGGAGCAATTTCCATTCTTAACACCTCCGATGAATAGATAATTAAGAAGTATTTAAACCCTTCTTTTTATGAATAAATATGACTAAACAACACATTCAAATCCCTAACTTCTTCATCTTTCGATATAGCGTCTCAACCCGTATCATGAGCTGCTGGGCTGCCTGTGAAACATTTCCCTGATGATCTTTTAGGACTTTTGACATAAATTGCTTTTCAAATTCTTTCTCCGCATCTTTCCAAGTTATCTCTTGATGAGGAAGCATCTTTGCAATATTTCTAGATAAAGCCGGAACTTCTGCGTAAAGCTTATCCATCTTTTGTGGCTGGATGATCTCTCGGTATTGCTCTAAACTGGAACGGATCGTTTGATCAACAACATGCTCATGATAATCCTCCCGTGTCTTTCCTCGAAGATCCTCAACATTGATCTCTAATGACTTGATTGCCCGATGGACACTCCTTCTATCGATTCCTAATGTCTTAGCTAGTTGAGAAACATTGCCCAAATGCATGCGTAACTCTTTTTTAAGAAATTCTTCTTTAAATTTTTTTTTAGCCTGTGAAAAACGAAGATGAGGAGGAACATAAATCTGCAAAGGAGGATTCTTCAGACGATCAGTGATATCAGAACCAAGCTGAGGGATAGTAATACCCCAACTTTTTTCCATCGTTTCTTCTAAGAGAGGAGAGATTTTTTCTTTTAACGTAGCTTCTAAGCTTTTTTCGCTGACTTTACTTTCGCTGGCCATAATATTGTCCCTGTTGGAAAACCATACAGAAAGATGAGTGAAACAAAGGTGAATCCCATATCAACAGTACTCTTTAAAACAAAAGTTATCCATCCATAAGATAGAACTAAAAGGAGATAATTGGCTGTTTCCCAATACCCCTGATTTGAGGGCTTGTTCAGTTTCAGTTCAAAGATCATCAGCCCAACATATAAACAAAGGTTGATTACGATAAAAATAAGGTTCCATAATGAATAATTCCCCGTAAATGCCTTGAGGAAATGATATTCTAAAAGATAATATGACATCAAAAATCCAGCAACAAGAAAAATAATTCTTTTCAAAAGATAAAAATACTTTTTTCCAGGAAGAATCTCCTCTTCAGCAATCCGAGATAAGATTACTCCAACCACTAACCCTAACAGACTAAATACTAAAGCGACTATATCACGAACAACTTCATTATCTAGTAAAGATTCAGGAATCATCTAGGGCCTCATTAAAATGAGTTAAAAATAAATCCCAATCCTTCTCTTTGATAACAGCCCCACAAGCATCAGGATGTCCGCCTCCTCTACCTTCCACTCCAACTAAAGCCTTCTCTAAAATAGAACGAACATTCTTCCCACGTAAACTGCATTTGACTTCTTCAGATTTTCTTCGGGAGATGATGATCATTTTTTCAGGATAATGCCCGAATAATTCATTAGAAAGATTCGTAGTAAATGACCATTTACTTTCAGTATAATTAAACAAGACTAATCTTGTTTTTTTAACACATTTCTTAGCTTGTTTAAGGAGCTCTTCATATTTCTCATTTATTTTCAAAAACCGTCGATGTAAAAACTTCCCTTGAGGGGTTTCTTCATTAAAAATTTCTTCTGGGGTTTTGATTCGAGTAAGAATTTTGATAGACTTTCGAACTTCAGTAGAAGGCCCTTTCAACAAAAAGAAAAAGAATTTAACTAATTTCCCGATCTGTCGTTTATACAATAACGTATTGATATCATCACCTTTCTCAGCGAAACTAGGGTGTTTAGCCTGGAATTCATCGATAAAGTTAGGTAAAGAGTAGTCAGCCAAACTTCCTACAGCGGCAATCCACATATCTTCAGGATGCTGAGAAACTTGCCAAGACATCCTTGATGTAGGCACATAAGCATCAATATTTCTTATTCGCGGATTAAAATACTTTACCTTTGTTCTTTCTAATGGCGGATGATGATCTATCCAAATGACTGGCCGTTTTACACCATCTAAAAAGTCCTGCTCAACAACAGGAATATCTAAGATAAAGATTTTGTCCGGATTAATTTCTTCAACTTTTCGAACAAATTTTCCATCAAGATAAGAAGTCGTCGTTAACGCCATCCCTTTTCCTTCCCGATGTATTTTATAAAGCAGGAGAAACGACGTTAACCCATCTCCATCCCCATCATAAATAAAAAGAGGATTCTTTGCCGTAGCTAATTCTTCCCGAATGTCCTCGATTTCTTTATCTGAAAGCATGAACTAAAGAATTACCCGATTATTTATAAGCTTTTGGAAATGTGAGACGTTTTGGTAATGAAAATAGTATTAGAGTATTAAAAATAGCAAGTGCACTCAATCATTAAAAAAGACAAAAAGGTTTATAAATAAGTTAGACTTAGTTGTACTAAGTTAAGATAAGGGGGAGTTAAAATAAGGAGAGTTAAAATACGGCGAATTGAAATAGGGTGAATTAAAATGGTACAGGCTTTGATCGAAATTAATGAAAATGTAAATAGAGTATTGAACATTGTAAAGGCTAAATTTAATCTTAAGGATAAAGGCGAAGCTGTTGAGTTGGTCGTTAATCAATATATTGAAATGGAAAATGAGCCGGAATTAAGACCGGAATTTATTCAAAGGATAGAAGAGATTAAAAAGCAAAAGAGTATAAGAGTAGATAATTTTGCTGAGAGATATGGAATTTAAAAGATGTATGATTTAGATGTTAAACCGGAAGTTGATAAGATATTCAGAAAACTAGCTAAAAAGAATCCTAAACAATTAATGATTATCAATAAGAAAATAATGGAGATTAGAGAGAGGCCAGAAGGTTACAAATTTCTGCGTTCGCCGTTAAATTCTTTTAATCGTGTTCATATTGACAACAATTTTGTGTTAATTTTCAAGATTGATCACCAGAATAAGACAGTGGATATCTATTACTTCGACCATCACGATTATGTTTACCAGTGGCAACCCAAATAATATCAAAAAGAGGAAAAGATGAAAGTTAGTGAGACAATCATCATTGGAGCAGGAATTTCAGGGTTAGGTTGTGCTAGAACCCTATCAGACCACCAGCAAGAGTTTAAGATAATCACGGAGAATATAGGTGGAAGAATTCTTACCTCAAAACAAGGAGAGGTACAATACGGAGCTTATTTTATAGGTGAAGATTATAAGAATGTCCTTCCTTTTGTTAAAAAAACAAGGCCATTGAACAATTTCATGATTGAATTTCATCAACATAGAAAAAGATATTTCATCTCTAAATCATTAAAATATCCTCTTCAATTGATACGATTACTATTAATTTTAAAGAAATTTAAAAAACATCTTTCATTATTTCAAGATAGATGTAAAACCATATCACAAAAAGAAGCCTTGCAAGAAGATCAGTATCTTTATGAGCTTTATAACAAAAGAACTGATGTATTTATCAAAGAAGAAGGCATTTCAGAGATTGTCAATCAATTTCTAGAAGAGGGGATGTACGGAATATTATTCACTAAACTTACTGAAGTTTATGCACTTGAATTTCTCCGCTGGTCACAATATCTCATCACGCCATATTATGAGTTTATCTTCCTTAAAGACAAGGTAATTAAAGGATTTAGTAAGGATATTATTATGGATACAGTCATTTCAATTAAAAAAAGAGAACAGTATTATCAAATAAAAACAAAAAAACAAAAACTATATGCTGCTAAAAATATAGTTATTGCAACCCCCATCAACGTCACACAGCAATTAGTAGGGATTAAAGAGATTAAAAAAGGGATTAATGCTAATATGTTTCATCTCAAAGGAACGATTAAAGAAGAATTTTCTGGCGGAGAGTTTGAAGTATTTTCTGAAGGTTCACCAGAACTCAGTATCGCTAAACAGCGTGATGGAACTTATGTGTTTTACCATAAAAGTAAATCACCTAACTTCAGCAAGTATTTTAAGAGTTATAAGATCATTGCTAAACATATCTGGAGTCCTGCTTTTAACCTAAATGGCAAAGTACTTTTGGAGCAAAAACGAGGGAAGAATCTTTACCTTGCTACAGATCATAATGTCTGCGGTTTAGAAGATTCTTTCATAACCGGAATATACGCGGCAAATCAAATTATTAAAAATAGTAAAGAATGACGTTGATTTAAAGAAAGAAAAGTTATTAAAAAATCTTTTATAAAATCATAACACATCCTTCAAATTCAAAACTCCTTTTCTAAAAGCTTCCTGGTCGTCTAACCCTATTCTTGGACAAGCAGTGTTCACCCAGACTTCCACAAATGGAAAGTTTTCTAGTTGCCCGTAAGAAATCGTGTTATCAACAAAAAAATAAAATTTTTT
>JACOZM010000119.1 GCA_016181345.1 Candidatus Woesearchaeota archaeon | reverse complement strand
CCAATAATAGGACCTGGAGCAAAACTTGTTGCCCCTGCTTTGACAGTAATGTCCTTTGGTGCAACCTGACCGGGCTTTGCTGGTGCATTCGACTTATTTTTTTCTAACAATTACCGTCACCTGTGTCATGAAATGCTCATCTTGTTTTTGTAAATAATAGAAGAGAAGATGAACTATTTTAAATAAGAGAAATAACGATCCCAAGACTAAAGAATACAAATATCCTAACGGAAAATTTTTCCAAAAACCTCGCCGTACTCTCCAAACTATTCCCCCTAATAGAAGATATTCCAGTGTACTAAGCACCCCATAATCACTATGCATTTTTTTGATCAAGAAACCTTGTCGTTCTAAGATATTTTTTAATCCAAATGGCGTATATCTCTGAAAATCATAAGGGTCGGCATGAATCTCCTGTAAAAAAGGAATGGAGATAATTGCAGTTCCTTCTGGCTTAAGAACACGAAATATTTCTGAAATAACTTGTTGAGGATTTTCTACGTGTTCTAAAACTGTATTGCAAAAAACAGCATCAAACATATTCTCTTTAAAAGGAAGATGATGGGCGTCTCCGTGAGCTACAGAAATATTAAATATTTTTTTATCGTGTAATACCTTCTGAATTTCTCCTTGTAACTCAGGACTAGAATCTAAAGCAGTGACATTATTCGCTTTCTCTTGAGCCATTAAAAAACTATATTCGCCATTCCCGCAGCCTAAATCTAAGATTTCACCGCGTAATTTTAACGCTTCTGTTCTTAGAAACGTTCTGTTTTTTAGCTGAGAGAAAGTTAAATTTTTTCCTATAATATATTTTATTTTTTTAATCATTTAACATGCCTAATATTAAGTATCTAATATTTAATTATTATAAATCTCTTGATATTTTTTTTTGATATTTCCCCATTCAAATTTTTTTATTTTCTCCTGAGCCTTTGATGATACATCCAGTCGCAATTCATCGCTATTTAACAGATTCTTCACCTTCTTCAAATAATCTCCATCTCCTACTAAAAACCCTTCCTTTTCATCTTCAATCAAGTCCGGAGTGCATCCTTCTTTTGTGGCTACTACTGGAAGTCCCGAAGCCATTGCTTCCATCACTGCTCCGGGAAGCCCTTCTCCTTCTGATGGTAAAAAGAGAACATCAGCTAGATGCATAAATTCAGGAATTTCTTTTCTCCCTCCAGTAAAGATAATTTTATCTTTAAATTCAGGTTCGATCATGTTAAGGTAATTGTTCTCACCGTGTGCATCTCCAACCAGCAAAGTTTTAATCTCTTGTCCTTCTTGTAATAGCTGCTGGCTAACCTGAAGAACTTTATTAACACCTTTCCTCTCTGTAAGCATCCCTACAAAGAGAATTACTTTTTCATCTTCAATATTAAACTCCTTTCTTAATCCTTCAATCTTTTTGCGGTCAACATTCTCAAAACGATCTAGATGTATCCCGGTAGGAATAACTTGCATCTTACTCATTTGAACTCCGGCTTTTTTTGCATACTTTAACATAGAATGTCCATAAGTAGTCATTTGACGAGGAATTTTAAATAAGAATCTGGCAAAAAATTGAGTATACATTTTAAATGCAGGAACCAACCACCAAGGCTTTTTTGGCAAGTAAGAGTATCCTACAAACCCATCTGTAGTTAAAATTATTTTATCTTTTTGTCTCTTGCTAAATGCAGCATAAAGTGACGGAATAACTGAGAGGGGATAATAATATTCCCATATGTGGATCTTATCATTATTCTGAAATGCTTTTTTTGTTTCTTTCAGCAACTGCCAGAAGTTTGGAAAAGAATATCGCAGCGGAGTAAAGTACCAAGATTTTATCGGAATTACATTAATCCTCGAATTCTTAATGGTTTCATTAGCTATCCAATTTTTTGTTGGGCAATCCTTGCTTTCCGGATACATAATGCTAATCTGATGTCCTTCTTGAGCTAGAATATTTGCTAATTCAGCAATAGGCCTTCTAATATTATTAGTTGGATTTATATAGCAAATTTTCATGTTCTTCCTTCTTCTGATAATTATTCCTCTTCTTCATATTATTATCTTTGTATTCGTCGATTTCTGTTAAGAAGCATCATCTTCCTTAAATACACTTATTTAGTGCCTATTTTTGATAACTTATTTAAATAGACTTATGGAAGAGAGTTCATGCTTATCAGCCAGCAAAGGATAACTCCTAGAATAAGTGATGTAATGAGTGCCCTCTTACCTCAAAGCAAGATAGAAAACGAGAAACTTCTCAATAAATATATTCCTAAGCATCATCAATATTGGACTGGTTCGGGACGAGAAGCTTTACGGCAGATTTTATCGAATCTCAATAAACAAAAAGTGGGCCTTCCGGCTTATACTTGCCATGTCGTTCTTGACACAATCAAGCGAGCAGGTAAAACTCCAGTTTTTTATGATTCTGGTGTGATTGCAGAAGTAGATGAAATTAAAAAAATAATCAAGGATGTTGATATTCTCATTGTCTGTTATAATTTTGGTTTCCTTCCTAAAATAGATAAAATTGCCGAACTATGCCAAAAGAATAACGTTATTTTAATTGAAGACTGTGCTCAAGCTTTAGGCGCAACGTATAAAACCTCTCAAGGGCTACAATTAGCCGGAAGTTTTGGGAATTACGCTTTTTATTCATTTGGCATCAGTAAGAATATCGGCTTTTGCGGAGGATTAATCGCTAGCAATGACATTAAAAGAGCAAGAAAATATCCTGTAAATAAATTATTAAAAGTAATCTTAGAAACAATGATTTCTCCAGTTTTTTTTAATAAGTATCTTTATCCATTAACTAGAAAGATGTTATCTTCTGAACTCAATAAAGAACAACCTGCTTTAGATTATTCTTGTTCTAAATTAGCTCGACAAGTCATTCTTCAACAATTTAAGCGATATCAGCAGATTTTAACCCAACGAAGAAAAAACGCCGAGTATTGCTTAAGAGAGTTGAAAGATTTTAATTTAATAACTCCTCTTGCTGCTTGTAATCCTTCTTGGCTTTATTTAATTGTATTTGGTTCAAAAGAGCTGCAAAGGATTCTTTTAAAAGAAGGCGTAGAACTGGGAAGGATGAAAACTTTTCAGTGTTTTGACCAGAACTGTACTAAAAGCCTAGAGGCTGAAAAAAAAATATTGACTTTAGCTTTATATCAAAATTTTGCTGGGATTAAAAAGATAGTAGAGATCATTAAAACGGGGGGAATAAATATATTAAAGGGGTAAAATATGTTTTTTAAAAGATATTTTGGGATTGTACTGATGCTTTTTTGTACTCTATTTACAGCTTCCGGACAGCTTTTTTTTAAATACAGCTCAGAAAAATTTCAATGGAACTTCATGAGCCTAATCACTAATTATAATCTGCTTCTAGGATTATTTCTCTATGGAATTGGTGCTGCGCTTTTTATCTTGGCTTTAAAATTCGGCGATCTTTCCGCAACTTATCCTTTAGTTTCATTAACTTTCATTTGGGTAATGCTCATTTCTTCTGTTATCCTGAAAGAGAATATTAACGGCTTTAAAATTTCAGCTATAGTCTTCATAATCATTGGAGTTGTTGCGATTACTAAAGGGGATAAAAATAATTATTATCAACAATCAAATAAAACTAATGATATAATTCTAGGTGATAAAAAATGACTAATCTCTTTTTAGGAATGGGATTAGTAATCTTTGCATCCATAATTAGTTCTTTTGGGGCATTATTTTTTAAGTACTCTTCCCGAGATATTAGCAAAAATATTTTGATGATATTAACTAATAAATATCTTTATTTCGGCGTATTATTCTATTGTGTTTCGGCTTTGATTTTTGTCTTTGCATTAAAGTTTGGGGATCTTTCTACATTATATCCATTTGTGGGGTTTGGTTATATTGGTATTTCACTCTTATCAATAAAAGTTTTGAAAGAGAAAATGAATGATTTAAAATGGTTTGGTATCCTAATGATTATTATTGGTATAATGTTAGCCGGATTTGGTGCTTAAATGACAATTGTTGAGTTAAACGAAGGAGAACTAACATTTTCACACTTCATTTTTCACACTCTCAAATACAAACAATTTATTGAAGAGGCTTTTTGTTGTAAATATGAGATTTTATCTGTGCAGGAAAATGAACAAGTAAAGTTGATTTTACCTATTGTAAAAATTAAAAACAAACTTTTCGGCAACAAAATGATTTCTTCTGCGTACATTGAATATGGCGGATTTGCTGGAGACGAAAAATATGTTCCAGAACTTATCAATTATTTAACAGAAAAATATAAGGATGAATATGATTACTTAGAAATTCGCGGCGGGTTAGAAAACTTTGATTCAGTATTATCCTCGCAATTACAAAAAGAAAATCTCTACAAACGATTTGTTCTCAAACTAGAATAAAAGGAAACTATCTGGAGAAACATCCAAAAGTCGAAGAGAAAAGCAATTAAAAAAGCTTTAGATTGTATTGAAGTAAAAGAATTATCTTTTGAAAATATCAACGAATTGTATCATCTCTACTGCAGAAATATGCGCTCCTTTGGCAGTCCCCCGTATTCTAAGCAATACTTCCTCAGTTTTTATCATAATCTAGTCAAAAATAAGTTAGGAAAAATGTTAGGCTCATTCTATAATGGGAAATTAGTTTCAGCTTTAGTTGGATTCTGTTATCAAGATAGAGTCCATATCCTCATTGCTGTTTCTGACCAAAAATTTCAGGAATTTCGTCCAAATGATGCCATGCATTGGAAGTTTATCGAATGGGCGATAGATAACAACTTTAAATGGTTTGATTTTGGCCGAGTACGAGAAGATTCCGGCCAGTTTGAATATAAGCAAAAATGGGGGCCAGAACTTAAAGAGCTTCCTTCCTATTTTTTATTATGGAAGACAAAAGAAGTGCCGATAGTAGATCCACATTCCGGAAAAAATAAGTTCTTAGTTAAACTCTGGAAATTGATGCCTTTATGGGTTACTAAACTAGTGGGAATGAGATTAAGGAAAGGATTAGGGATATGACATCTTTCTGCTTTAATTTCTCGCATTTTTATCTTTTTTTTGTTCGTCAACTCGTACTAATTCAGTATAAGGGGGATTAGGGATCACGGAGAAAGTGATCACATTATCCTGAGCGACAATTCCATTACAAAAACTATGTCCAGGAATTCTTACTGATCTACCCAATCCAAATAAATAATATTCTCCGTCTCTCTTTACAAATACAGGACTACCGCTAAATCCTAATCTTCCAGGAGCATCAATAAAAAATAAGTCTACTGCTGGAATCTTATTACAGGAACTATCAAACGAAGTTGTTTTCGGATGATATGCTAGAATCTCCCCTTTAACCTCTAATAACTCTGGGCTTATTTGTCTCACTTGTTTTGGAAAGTCGCGCAACAATTCTCTCTTATTTTCTTGGCTGGTCTGAACTACAATATAAACTTCATCTCCTATGTCTAATTTTCCCGTATAAACTGGAGCTTCTCGAACTGCTGTTTCTATCGTGTCTGTTCCCAGGATAGCAATATCCTGTTCATGTAGAGAAACTAATTTTTCTAATGGTCTTCCATCTTCTAAAAAAGGATGAAGTTTTTTAACGCAATGTTCAGCAGTATAAATCATTGTTTCAGAAACCACAAATCCATTGCACGTTCCTTTAGTTTTATCCAATTTCTGGGCGTTTGAACCTCTATAAATAAGGTGATGACGCTGTTCTACTTCTTGTAGCGTAAGCCCAGGCGGTAAAGGAGTAATCCTCCCCGAATAAGCAGCCACGGAACAAGAAGTTAAGAAGAGGAGCATTAAAGCTGATAATTTATTCATTATCCTTGGTTAGAGAAAGGGATATTTAAAGTTCTTGTAATTCTAGAAGCAAGGTTACTCTCCATGGAGATGAATGGTATCCTATATGGAAATTATAATCCTCTATTCTCTTTCAAAAATTCACTACATCCTATCCACCTACATCTTTCCATTTCTTCTTTTTTTTCTTCTTCAACAACCTTAGTAAATATTTTCCAAGCAGAATTTCCCGTATTTATTCGCAATAACAATTCAGTTACTGATGTTGCCGGAGGAAGCTCATTTTTTTCTAAGAACTCCCAAGGATGAAGATAAAATAATTTTGGTCTAGGGAATACTGCAGAAACTGGATGCAATAATTTTCGATACGTTAATCCAGAAGGCAATGCCGGAAAGCTGATGCTTTTTACCCCTTCAATCTCTTTAACCTTAAATGTGCTGGGAAGAACTGTCACAAAAGAAGAATCATAGTTATATCCATGCCGTTTCAACAAATCAAAGTGATTTTTAGTTGTTATAAACTTAGGGGCTCTAAATCCTTCGCATGGTAATCCATAATCTTTCAGAACTTTTTTTGAATGCCCTATTTCAAACTCGGCATTTTGTTCATTCAGCCAAGCATGAGTATGTGAATGTGATGCAATCTCATGCTTTTTAGCGATGTCTTTAATTTCAGATTCATACTTTTCTAACAAAGAAGTAACCGTAAAAAAAGTAGCTTTAATGGTATGATCATCAAAGAAGTTTAACAATTGTGGTAGAGCTAATTCTATACTTTTGCTATTTTTAGATCTTAAATCTGGTTCTAAATCAACGGTCATAATTTTTGTCTTCATTGTTAAGGGGATCATAATAAATTTTAATTACAGCAATGACTTTATTTTAATCTCACCGGTTTTAGGACTACTTGCAGGATCGATAAACATCCTCTGCCATAGTTCAAAATTGATCAGTGTAAATAACTGCTTTCCATAGATTAATTTTGACTTTTCATAATTCTCCCATATTTTCTTCAAATAATTATAATTAAATAATCCTCGTTCCTTAACAGTATTGGGGGTAAACAATTGTTCTGCCAATCCAAATAATTCTTCCTTATACCACTTATCCAAAGGCATAAAGAAAGGCTGTTTTCTCTCTTCAACATTGGGAAGAATTCCTCTCATCGCTTCGCGCATGGAGTTTAAGATGTGCTGGAAGCCTTGTAGAAAATTCCACTAGCCTATGATCCAAAAAAGGAACTCTTCCTTCAATAGAATTAGCCATTGTCATTCGGTCATTGATGTGTAAAACATAATTCGGCAGCCAGCGCTGAATATCGGAAGCTAATAACTGGTTTAATAACGGCTTTCGTTCTTCCTCAAAAAATAGTCGGCTATTGGAGAGATAAGCAAGTGGCTGTCCTGCTCTATGTTCTTGGTTCTCCTTTGTCTCTTCTTTTTCTTTCCATTGATCGCTGAATAAGAACTGCCGGTCTTTTCCGCTTAAGATTGATGTAAGTTCATAATATGCTTTTTCTTTATCATCGATCGTCCTTACAAACTCCAGTAATTTCTCCTTTCCCTTTTCTCCGATTGAAGAAGGATAATCATAAAACTGGTCAAGAAATTTAACCGAAAGATTCTCCGCTACGTTAGATTTAAATGGTAAGAATCTTGCTTTCCTTGCTTGGAGCATGGTCTTATATTGGACATATCCGCCAAATATCTCATCACTTCCTTCTCCGGAAAGAACAACTTTTACTTTTTTTGCGGCTAATTGAGACAGTTTAAATTGTGGGATGATAACCGGATCACCATGGGGCATATCTAAGTGCCAGATCAACTTTGGTAACAGTTCTGAAATGTTCTCTTGAATAGTTATTTCATAATGTTCCGTTCCAAAATGCTCAGCTATAGCTCTAGCTTTATCTAATTCATTAACATGATAATCACTCTTCCTATTTTCCTGGCCGGAAGATTCTTCTGAGGAACTAGGCTCATCTTCAAATCCAACGGAGAACGTCTTAACTCCATCATTCTGTTCTTTTTTTAATTCACTTACTAATGCAGTAATTGCTGCAGAATCAATACCTCCTGAAAGATAGATTCCGACGGGAACATCAGCGATCAACTGCCGTTCAACAGAATCTTTAAGAATTTCTTTGACTGCAATCCCTCCTGTCCTTAAAGAGTATTTTTCCAGCTTTGGAATGGGGAGCTGCCAGAACGGCTTGATGATCATTTCATCGTCTTGTAAGGTTAAGCAATGGCCCGGCAATAATTTTTTTATTCCCACAAAAAGTGTTTCCTCTCCTGGAACATATCGAAGATTGAGATATTCCCTAGCTGCTGTAAGATTTAATATTCTGGGTAGTCTTGTTTGAAGAATAGCCTTAATTTCTGAAGCAAAAATAAATTGCCGTTTATTCCAAAAATAATATAATGGTTTTATCCCTAATCTATCTCGAGCCAGAAACACTTTTCGCTTTTTAAGGTCATAAATACAGAAAGCAAACTGCCCGTTGAGCCGCTGGACGACGTCTTCCCCCCATTCTTCATAGCCATGGATGATGACTTCGGTGTCAGTGTTTGAATAAAAAATATGCTTTTTTTCTTCTAATTCTTTTCGTAATTCCAGAAAATTAAATATTTCTCCATTATATACGATCAATATAGAATGATCTTCATTACTCATCGGCTGGCTTCCAGAATCTGAAAGATCAATGATGCTTAATCTCCGATGGCCTAGGCTGAAATTTCCGTCAGAATATATCCCGCCTCTATCTGGGCCTCGATGTTCTATGGATTTCATCATATCTTTAACTAGTTCTTTATCATCCCAATTAAAGCCGCAGATTCCGCACATGTTCCTTTACCTCTATTTACCTTTATTTAAACAAAATTTCTCATGTATTTAAACATTATAAACATAACTCTTCATATATTCAACCATTAGGCAATTCACTTTTTTTCAATCGATATAATACTTCTTCCTGCAGCTGCCTATTTCTATCTAGCATATCAGCAAGAAGTCCTAATACTATTAGCATTGTTCCAACGATGATCAGAAAAACATTGACATAAATGACGATAAGATAAGGGTCAACTTTAGAAATCATCAGCCAGCGGAAAAAAAGGATGATGTTGCTTAGAACACCTAATCCTACCATTATTCCTCCAGGCAGGCCGAAGAATTTTAATGGCTCATAATCACGAGTGCTTCGGATTAAAATCAAAGATACTTTTAACCCGTAAGCTAAAACGTTTGTAACTACTCTTGATTTCCCATTTCTCTCGCCGATTACTTTACAGGGAACTTCAACAATTTTAAATTTCTTTTTTACTAGATCAATAAACACTTCCTGAGTATAGGTAAATCTTCCAAAGAGAGTTAGATGCAGTGCTGCTTCCTTTGAATAGGCGCGAAAACCGCATTGTGTGTCGGTAAATCTCCGATGGAGAAATGTATTTAATAGCCCAGCAAAAAATTTATTTCCGATGATTTTGATCAACGGCATGGTTGGAACAAGCCGAGGATCTTTGAATCTCGAACAGGTAACCATGTCTGCTTTATGGTCGATGATGGGCTGTAATAATCCTGGAATGTCTTGTGGATTAAACTGCCCATCTGCATCAATGTTGACGATAATATCTGCTCCCATATTGAGGGCTTCATGAATCCCATCTTTAAACGTCGTTCCTAAGCCAAGATTGGTTCGATGAGAAAAAATTCTGTCTGCTCCAGCTTCTTTTGATACTTCTACTGTTCTATCTCGAGAGCCGTCGTTAACAACTAAAACGTTTACTTCTCTGGCGCAATTTCGCGGAATGTTTCTAATGACATCACCGATTGTTTCCTCTTCATTATACGCTGGTATCATCACTACTACTTTGTTGATATTCTTTTTTTCTGGTGTATTTTTCTTTTTATCTTCTATCATTCATTTCTTCCTTTTGTCGTTCATGTTTTTTTCTTTCGCGTCATGACTCTTTTTTATTGTTAACAATAAGATGAGTAAATAAAGCGAATTTTCAGCTTGTTATTCTCGTTAACTTCGATGTACTTCAGTTACCTTAATGATACTACCATCGCTATAGCTACAAAGATCAGCTGAAACCCATGCAGACAGAGTACAGCTTTTGTTTCTGTCGCCCGTATCCTCAGCTTCGTCATCATCAGAACAAACCAGTTTTCTAAACCGTACGTTTTAGGATAACGCGGAACTAAGGAGCCATCTTGTTGTACGAGAGCAAAACTTTCCTTCTGAAATTTTCCTCGAAGCTTTAGACCAAATTCTAGTAGATAAGGAATGAGGATAATAATCACTGCTTTTTCAACATTTCCGAAGATAGCTACTACTCCTATCAGTGTTCCTACAGTATAGGTTAATGTATCTCCTGGAAAGATTCTTGCTGGGAAATAGTTATAAAATAAAAATCCTAATAAGGCAAAGACCATGCATAAAGCAACAATTGCTGTCCAAGAAGCATTATTGAGATAGCTTAAATAGGCTAAAGCACTAAGGATGATAATCCCCTGCCCGGCTTCTAATCCATTATACCCCGCCAGCATATTAAAGCTATTTGCACTAAACAAGATTAATCCAGGAATGATGATCAAAGGATAGAGAAGGCCGATGTTAACATCCCCAATAAATGGGATGTACATAATTTTATGTCCTGCATTGACGGCCATTATCGGAGCAGCGACAAGTAATGTTAGGAGCGGTTTCTGCCATTGCCGTAATCCTATTTTCCATCCTAAGATATCGTCAATGATTCCGATGATTCCTGCAATAAGAACAGCAGTCAGCATCGCGAGGAGTAAAGCTATTTGTGTATTAGCTTCAAAGATAAAAACTCTCATGGCAATATATGCCATTATTCCAATTAGAAATCCCAGGAGAACGGTGATTCCTCCCATCTCTGCCACTTTCCGTTCACTGTTCTTGTGCATATCCTTGCCGACTAACCCGGCCATTTTTGCCTTTTTAATCCAATACGGCGTGACAATAAAAACAACTAGTAGAATCATCAAGAATAACAGTACAAAATGATATAAATATGCAGGTTGCATCTCTTCATCTATTTTAAGGAGAACGCTTTATATACTTTCTGAATAAAGAATCTGTATATTCATGAGAATAAAGAAGATAAGGTTTAAATATCAATAATATTAACAAATCACAGATATATTTTAATATAACCTCTGCAAATGAGCTAGAACATGGGTACGTGTGAGATGTGCGGAAGAGCAGACCAATTAGTGTCTGCTGAAGTAGAAGGAGTGGAGATGCAAGTTTGTAATCCTTGTACTAAATATGGGAAGATTAAGCATAAACAATACATTGGAAAGAGTTTTCATCCTAAACCGGTTGTAAAAGAAGGCCCTGAATTGAAAGTAAGAAGTGATTTCTCTGAAATATTAAGAAAAGCTCGAGACAAAAGTGGATTAACTCAAGAAGAATTTGCTAAATACTTAAACGAACGGGAGTCCGAAGTCGCTAAATGGGAATCAGGAAGTTTAAAGCCAAGAATTGATATTGCTCGAAAGTTAGGAAGGATCCTTGAGATTAATTTTTTAGAAAAAGATGAAGTTGTCCAGGAAAAAATAGAATTCAAGAAAAACAAAGATGAATTTACGTTAGGCGATTTCATTAAAGTCAGGAAGAGAAAGTAATCAATTAGGAACACAATTAGACTAGATTCTTTAATCGTTATTCTTGTTTTCTTCCAATAATCATAAACGATCAACTACTCTTAAACCTCTATTTCAAAGATACATTTAAATATCATTTTTCTTTATTAAGCAGTAATGGATGTAAAAGAGAAGGTGTGGATGAGCTTAGATGTTTCCTTGGGTATAGTTGCTATTCTTTTATTCCTTAGCCTTCTAGGGATAGGTCTGCCAAATCTGGGTAAGGTTTATGCCTTTACGTACCCGGGAGTAACTG
>JACOZM010000118.1 GCA_016181345.1 Candidatus Woesearchaeota archaeon | reverse complement strand
ATATGTCAGGGATATAAATTTGCCAACCTTAAAGAAAAACTTCTGTATTACAGAATTCACGGAAATAACGATACCTTTATGCATGTAAAAGAAAAATTTCAGAAAAATATAATGGAGTTGTTACGTTCAAAGAAATTGAAGAGATGCTTAAAACTCCTTCTTACATACCAGATAAAAAAGAATTGGAAAAAAGATTAAAAGGATATATCTATTTTAAAGACCGAGTATATACAGGGATATCTTTATCAGAATTTTTCCAGAAGCAATCTTTCTTTTATCAAGAAGATAAAGTTGATAACGCTATTTCCGAACTTAAAGGAAACGTGGCTTCTAGCCACAATAAGATTATTCAAGGAAAAGCACAAATAATTTTACACAAAGATCAAGTCCCTCTATTTAAATCAGGAAATATCCTCATAACGATCATGACCACTCCGCTTTTTCTTCCAGCCATGAAAAAAGCTAAAGCCATCATCACCGATGAAGGAGGCCTTACATGTCATGCAGCCATCACCGCCAGAGAGCTAGGCATTCCATGTATCATTGGAACAAAAGTTGCTACAAAAATATTTAAGGATAATGACCTTATCGAAGTTGATGCAGAAAAAGGCTTGATAAAAAAAATAAAAGAGAACACAATAGAAGATAATTTGCCAAGATTAGACTTTACTAAAATAGCTAAGCTAGATTGGGAAAAGAAATGGGCAAGAAACTTCACTCTTCTGCTCTGTTCATACCTAGGATATCAATATTATTATTCCTGCCGGGATCTTTTTGAAGGTAATACATTTAACGCAGTCTTAATCCGGCAGTTTGATGAGATAACTACAGCGTATCAACTAATCTCCGATAACGAAAGGATAGGAAACTATGTTGTAGAAAAAATAGACGGAAAGGCAGAAACGGTTAAAGGATATGCAGAAGAGTTACGAGAAAGAACAGACCTGCTATCTCTAAGGTTAAAACGGCCGATATATTTCCTTGAAAAAAAGAAGGGATTTCAGCAATTTGAAACTCAATTGAACGAATATTCGCCGATATTTTTTCGGCTTATCCGAGCTGCCAATTGCCTGCCAGGTCATTTAAAAGAAAGTCTCTTGCCGATCATGGATGAGATTAGGATATACACCGACCCTATCTTTGATGAGATAGATGGGTATATGAAAAAGATCGCTGAATATATTAGCAAGAAAGAAAAAATTCCTTCAAAACTATGTGAATGCCTTCTCCGAGAAGAAGTTGGAGAATATTTTCAAAAGCATCGGCTGCCTAAGATATCCGTCTTGCAGGAACGCCTGAGAGGTTGTGGATTATATTTTGAAAACGGAAAAGAAACCGTCCTTTCCAAAAAAGAAACTATGGGTCTTATTCAAGCCATATTTCCAGCTAAAGAAAATCCTGAACTTAAAGGAAGTAGTGCTTCTCCAGGAATAGTCAAAGGCCTAGCACGAATTATTCTTGATCCACAAAAACCAGGATTATTCAAGCCAGGCGATATTATTATTGCTGAGATGACTCATCCTGGATATTTATTGTTGATGAAACAAGCTAAAGCTATCGTCACTGATGCTGGAGGAGCCTTATGCCATGCTGCCGTCGTAGCCAGAGAATTTAAAATTCCTTGTGTTGTTGGAACACAGATAGCTACAGAGGTTTTGAAAGACGGAGATCTTATCGAAGTTAATGCAGTAAAAGGAGTAGTTAAAAAAATACCAGAAAAACAAGCTTCTAAAAAAAAAGACAAAACCAAAATAAAAAACCCTAAAAATACTATCAAACTCATCATCTTTGACAATTACGGCGTTACTCTGCACGGCGGCTACCCCGATACGATGCAACACCTGGCAAAAGAATTTCATCGTGATTGGAAAGAACTGCAAGAGATATTCTACACAAAATATTTTAACCAAGCTGTAGAACAAAAAATTTCTCAGCAAGAAGCCTGGAAAAAAGCGATCGATGAAACTAAGCTGCCTATTTCCGTTGAGGAAGTTAAAAAGATTCACTACCATTACTTCCAGTTAAATCATGATATCATCAATCTGGCGAAAAAACTAAGCAAGAGGTATACAATCTTATTACTGACGAAAAACACTAAGGGACAGGTTGAAGATGCTGACAAAAAGCTCGGCTTCAGAAAAATATTTCCCAATTTCATCAACACCGGAGAGTACGGCCTGACAAAAACTTCTCCAGAAATGTTTAAGATCATTTTTAAGAAATTTAACGTTCATCCTGAAGAGTGTATTTACATTGATGATCAGACTATAAATCTAGAAGCTCCTCAAAGATTAGGTATCCATACGATTCATTATCAAAACATTAAACAATTAAAAGAAGAATTAAAAAGAATAATTTAACCGAATTAAAAGATATTTAAAAAAAGAATAGAAGATAATAGTAACCACATGCAAGATTACACCCAAATATTTACTTCAACAATCCTTCAGGAAAATAGTCAATAAAATGATCTTTAAATAATGGCAGAGCCTCAAAATCTGTAATAATGTCAGCAAACTTGCTTCGTATTTCTACAAAGATATCTTGAAATTCCTGACTGTCTTTTGTTTCAACTTCCGCAGCAACCCTCCATTTTCCGATGTGCTTAACAATAAACGCGACATGAGGGATAGATTTTAAGTAAGAAAATAATTCTTTTTCCTTTTCTAGATCAAGCCTATTCACTCCCAAAAATAAGAGATGACTGCTATAGCCTAAAACAGACGGATTGATAAAAAGCCTAAATCCCAACAAGAGCTTATTCTTATACATCTCGTTGATACGATTCTTGATAGTATTGGCGCTCACATCATACTTATTGGCTAGATCAACATTCGTAATATCTGCATCCCTGCTTAGCTCACTAATGATTTTTTTATCTAAGTCATCGATCTGAACGTCAGGATTAAATGTCATTGCATGAACAAAAACTTCCCGCAAACCGCTTTTCTTAGGAAACAAATAATCTCGTTCTAAATCAGTAACGTGAACATAGATCAAAACTTCATAATTACGGATATATTGGCCATAAGCCGTAATAACTTCTTCAAAGACAGAATTAAAATGGAAATTATCTTTACAGACAAAGTTCACTACAAAATCCCAGTTTCCTCCTACTTCTCCCAGCCAGAAAGTAAAAGGATGATTTCTTAGATAGTCCATCAGCTTCTTTTTCTCTTCTTGAGTTATGCTTAAAAGCTGAAAGATAACCCTATACCAAGTATAACCTACAACAACAGAATCAAAAATTGCTCGGGAGCCAAAAATAACTTTTTCCTTTTTCAATCTTTTAAGACGATACTCTACAACCTGCCGGGATAAGCCTACTTCCTTAGCTAATACTGTAATCGGCATCCTTGAATCCATATCCAAGGTAGAAAGAATTTTCCTATCTTTAACATCTATTTTTATTTTAGGAGTATTAGGAAAAGAAGTATTGGAAAAAGAAGTATTAGGAAAAGAAGCATCACGTAGGGAAGTATTACGTAGAAAAGAATCGCCACCCTTCTCGCCAGAAGCAGGATAAGAAGAAGCAGCTAAAGCTACCATCTTTTTCCCTTTCTTTACCCTAGCCATATCACCAAAACCTCATTTTTCATAATGAGCATAATAACTATATAAATATTGCGATTATGCAAAATTTTTAGGTGAATATTTTATCTATTTCTTAAGATAATAGGCTAATGGCGATATAAATGACAACAGAATTAAGCAGAAGACCCGAAGGGCTTCTTGAAATTTTGATACCCAGAGGTAGTTTAACAGAAAAGATCTTTGGGAGACTCATAGTCATAGCTTCATTAACTGCCCTCGCTGGAGGAGTCTACCATGCAGACCAAAAACGGCTCCAGAAGGTATCCGAAGATACCACCTATTGCCAGCAAATGGAAAAAGATTACGGAGCAGAAAGCCTAACGAGAATTATTGCACCAAAAACCGACCAATACTGTAGCGA
Source organism: Candidatus Woesearchaeota archaeon (assembly GCA_016181345.1). GTDB lineage: Archaea > Nanobdellota > Nanobdellia > Woesearchaeales > GW2011-AR9 > JACOZM01. The sequence continues at coordinate 888 of JACOZM010000118.1, read as the reverse complement.
ACTCATAAAACCAAGGAGGTAAAAATGACTGAAGACCAAGAAACTGAATTAGAGATCCGAGCAGAAAGAGAACGGATGAAATTACTGCCAAGAGGAAGATTAGTGGGATAACCCTCCCTCCAAAGAAGGCCACAGTAAAACACCACTAAGGAATAGTAACCTTTATATAGTTTGGAAGTATTTAAGAAAAAAAATAGACGAGGTAATCAAAAATGATTGAAGGATACAACGTTATTATTCATCGACACGGAGAACCTTATGTTCATCAAACAAGTAAGGCTAGTCAGGACTTGCTAACTCCTCACGGCTTAACGCAAGGTGCTATCGCCGGAAAAAAATATAGAGGAATAGAATCAAAAGTAACCCTCGGTTCATCTCCTGCTTATAGAGCAAAACAAACTGTTGGAGCAATTCACAGTGGAATCGGAAGGTTAGATATTGCTACACCTTACGAAGTTCACGCCTTATTACAAGGAGATGCATTAAAAGCTGCCGGAGCTAAATTCCCCACTGGAGTTGACTTTGGAGAAGATTGGATCGCTCAAACATTAAAAGAAAGTCCAAATCCTCAAGCAGTAATAGATGCTCAAGGAAATCGTTATCTTGATTTTTTAGCGCAAAGAATTTTGGCTAATGCCGGAAAAGGAGACACTTATGATATTAACGTAGGACACGCTCCTTGTGGTTCATTAGCAGCTGCGTCTCTAGCTGGAGTAAAATTATCTGATGTTCCACAGCTCGCTGAAAGCTACTTAGATGCAGTTGTCTTTGAAGTCCATTATGATACTACAGCTGAAGAAGTTAAAGGAGCTTTAATGGAAGATTTCAGAGGTACTGGCCGAGTTGATATTACCGACAGACTAAGAGCTAAACTAAAAGAGATTGAAA
>JACOZM010000117.1 GCA_016181345.1 Candidatus Woesearchaeota archaeon | reverse complement strand
ATATTTACAGATAAACTTTTTATGGACTTTTTAAAAATGATCTGCCAACTTAAGTAAGATTCATATAATCTTCCTCACAATTCCTTCATCAGCATCTACTTCTACCTTATCTCCATCTCTTAACAACAATGTTCCGTTCTGAGTTCCAATAATGCAAGGAATATTCAATTCACGAGAAACAATAGCTGCATGTGATAACATACCACCTTGATCGGTGACAATGGCAGCTGCTTTATGGCATAAGCCCATTAATTCGGGAGTAGTGCTTTGCGCTACTAATATATCACCATACTGCATTTTGCTGATAATCAAATTAATTTCTTTTTGGTCGTTAAGCATTGGGGCGATGACTACTTTACCTCTAGCCTTGCCTTTATTGGCAGTTATTCCTTTAAGCAATTCTATTTGAGTAAATTTTTGGGCTAATTCCAAAGCCTCTTCTGGTGAAAAAAAGATAATTTTGTTTTCAATCCTGGCTAGAGCAAAGCTTTGCTTTCTTTTTTTAATCAGTTCTTTACTGAAATTAAAACCATCAAATAAGCTTAATATTTCTACTAAATACAACACTTCGGCATCATCTTCGTCGTAAAGAAATTTCCTGGAAATATAATTTAAGATGTTTTTAGCTACCCCATTATTAAATAAATAGGCATTCATTATTTCCCGGCCAGAAAACTTTAATTGTCCTAGATCAGTTAAATTATCTTTTAAAATGTTGTTCTCAGTTTTTTTCATTTCTTGGTAAGCTAAATCATGATATGAAAACTCAGTAAAGCCATAATAATACCAAAATAGGGACATAAATCTAGCTACTCTTACGAATTCTTCTTTGGATATCTCCTTGGGAACTTGAGAGTATTTTGGGATGATTTCATCTTTCGCTTTTTTAATATATTCTCGAAAGTTATCAGCATAATTTCGATATGCAGGCCCGTTACTGAATAATTGTAATCCTGCTTCTAAACATCTTTTTTCTTTTTCTTTATGGATAAAACTATGCCAAACTCCGTCTTTAAAAATTATTATTGGCTCACCTAAAAACAGAGAACCTTGAAGAAAGAACTCGCTATGTAAACAAGTTAGTTTTCCAGTCATCCTAAAGAGATTATGGTAATCCTTAACAAGAGGCAACATGAGTATCACCTCTAGCAGTGGAAAAGTTATTCCTTCTATCTTCATCTATTACCTTATCAATAGCCTGCGGTACTTGTTCTTTAATCGCCTGAACTGTAGTCAGATAAGCTTCACTACCTAACCCAAAGGCATTAGGAATTTCATCTCCCACGATTCCAGAAAGATACTGACTAAGAACGGCAATAACAGGATTAAATTTTGTAGCAGCGTAAATAGACTGAACAAAACTATTATTTCTTCGGGCCATAGATAAGACGGCAATAGTATTTGGACGAGGAATAGTTTGTTCTTGATACTGCTTAACTAGCCCTTCAATCCCTAATTGTGAAAGAACTGTTGATCGATCAGCTCTCTCTTCATCAACAAAAACTCTGTTGATCTGATGAAAATATTTACGAAGAGCTTCATCATTTCCTAATCTTAAGGCTGTGTCTAATTCATTTAATTCTTGTGGACTATAAAGATCAGCTAGATCAGTTCTCTTCCTAGCTATTCCGATTACTTGTTTCATAAATTCTGGAGAAACTTCTCCGGCTTTAATGTGATCAACCATGGTGCCGCTAGAGATAGCTTGATATTCATCTTGTACTCCCATTTCATGAATATAATTATTAGCTACTAATTCTGCCACAGGAGATCTCCCCTGATTCCCCGTACAAACCATTTCAATTAATTTTGCCATTTGTCTTAGAGTTATTTTACCGTGATTGCCTTAACAATACAATTCAGGCCCACTAAAAGTATTTAACTATTAGTGTCCCATAAGGGGACAACTATTGGAAAAATTTATAAAGAAGAGAGTTGCAATAAGAGAGATAGAAAGTGAGTTATAGGGGAGATAAGAGGTGAGTTGTAAGAAACATGGAATTAGCAGATTTAAAGAAAATTGGGTTAACTGAAGGAGAAATAAAAATTTATGAAGCTCTTTTAGATTTGGGAGAGACTACTCGAACGGAATTAGCCAAAAAATCAGGCATTTCTCCCAGTAAGATTTATGATGTAGCTAACCGGCTATTAGAAAAGGGTATTATTTCTTCAGTTAAAAAGTAAGGAGTAATCCATTTTAGTGCCGCAGATCCAGAAAGAATAAAAGAATTTTTGCGGCTAAAAGAACAAGAAATTGAAAAAGAAAAAGAGATTGTAAACAAACTCCTTCCTACGCTGCTAGCTAAATATCAAGAAACAAAAGAAAAAGCAGATGTAGAGGTATTTTATGGTTGGAAAGGAATGGAAACCTGTTACAATGATATTGCTAAGGCCTTAGGTAAGGGAGATACTAATTATATTTTTGGGGCCAGCATGGGAAAAGATTGGGAGCGGGCCGACCTATTTTTCTCTCAATATAAAAATAAAGTGGAAAAAAGAGGCTATAAAATTAAAATTATTTTTAATGAAGATGTCCGCGGGCATAAAGCCAGAACTGAGTATTATGAAAAGGAACCGCAACATGAAGTAAGATATCTTTACCAAGAAACGTTTACTGAATTAAACTTCTATAAAGATACTGTCTTATTCGTAATGTTATTCAAGAAACCAATGGTGGTAAGAGTTAAAAGTAAAGAAGCGGCTGATTCTTTCAAAAAATTCTTTGAAACAATGTGGGAGCAGGCTAAACCGTAGCTAATCTGGATTTTCCAGAATAGAAAGCAGAACATTTATATAGTGGTAAGACCAATCTTACTTAGTGAGGTTAGAAATGGCTGAATTGGATATAACAACAATGAGTTCAAAGGGACAAATCGTAATTCCTTTAGGGATGCGGAAAGATTTTACCGCGGGTGAGAAGTTTGTAGTGATTAAAGCTGGCAAGCAGTTGATACTTAAGACTGTGGCTGCTTTTGATGACAACTTGCAGGAAGATCTTAAATTTGCTCGGAGAACTGAAGAAGCTTGGAAAAGTTATCAGCGCGGAGAATTTAAACCAAGGCCATTTGATGATTTCTTAAATGAGTTAGAAAAATGCTGATCATCAATAGTTCTCCTCAATTTTTATCCCTTATCCATAAAATAAAGAATAAGGCAGAACAAGATCGAGTAAAAAAGCACGTTCGCAAAATTATTGAAAATCCGGATATAGGAAAACCAATGAGGTATGCGAGAAAAGGGAGAAGAGAAGTTTATATTGGTTCTTTTCAGCTTTCTTATGCTTATCTTCAAGATGAGAACAAGTTAATCTTTTTAGATCTCTACCATAAGGATGAACAATGATATCCATTTCTTAGCAAAAGAAATTATGTGTAGATAGAATAATGAATGGTTATCAATGAACAAACAAAACAAATATAAACTAAACATATTCTCTAAACGAGTAAACTATATAAACAAAGATTTAATTAAAGGGAAAAAATGGAAAGCATCAATGTCATTAAAGCACAATGCAGGGTTTGTAATAGATTTGTCCCGGCAAAAGACTTTAAGCTGAGTTTTCAGTATAAAACGATGGTCTGTCCAGTATGTTATAGCGGTAAGACGGCAACAGAACAACAGAAGAAGGAAGAGAAGAATAAAGTAGTAGAAGATGTTAAGAAGCCGGCCGGGTGGGATGCAGTAGATGAATACCTCTCAAAGGTCAGCCGCTTAAAGCAGCAAGAAACAAGTTCTTTTGAACCAATACCCGGCTCAGACTTGATGCAATATAATTGTCCTAATTGTAAATACAAATGCAAATAGGACCCGGTAAATAGGATACCTGCCTCTTGCCCTTATTGTAATGCAGAGATCAGAGCGAAAAAGAAATTTTATTAGAATTAATTTATTGTTTAATTATTAAAGATTTTTTTGAGGTTTTTTATTCAAGGAAGATTAAAATTTAATGCTAAATTCTTCCCATTCTCCCTGATATTTTTCTTCTTTTATATTTATATCTTGGACATGAGCTAAGAGTGGTCCTTGTTTACAATATTCAACTAATTGTGAAAGAGCTATATCTTCTCCTTCAATGACTGCTTCAACATTTCCATCAGGAAGATTTTTTATCCAGCCGTTTACTCCTAACTCCTGGGCTTTTTTCCTAGTAAAATATCGAAAACCAACCATCTGAACTCGTCCTTTAATAAGGAGATGAAATCGTTTCATGTCAAGGTTATTATTCTGAAGATCATTATAAAGATGATGCAAAAAAAAGAACAAAGAAGATGATTTCTAATTGAGGAGAATCATTGATCTAAAAGAGGAAGTGTTTGGCATTCACCAACACTCTTCTCGCAGACTAACCCATATTCAGAACAAGGCTTAATAGAAATATCATATCCAGATGGATCTCGGTTGGCTTTTTCCAGACACTCTTGGCAGCAATCCCCAGAAGAGGATGAAGAAGATGAAGAACAGGAAGTAATGAATAGGGAAATAATGAACAGTAATAGGATGCTAGAAATTATTCTTCTCATAGCAAGAGATAAAAAAAATAACTATAATAATCTTTCTATAGGATTATTCTTGTCCGGATTATTTTTGTTCAGATATTCCTGGTTATATGATTCTTGTTAAGATTGTTCTTGCTTAGATCATTCCCTTGCAGATCATCCGATTACAAATATTTCTGAGCTTTTTCCATCAACGGAAGGACTTTTACTACTTCATCCTTCGTCATCCGGCCTAGTTTAGCAAAAGTTAATTCTCCTTCAGCATTCTTATTCTGCCGACCTAATTGTAATTTTGCGGTGCCGCCATTATATGAAAATACGGCAACGGTGATGACACTTTTTTCAAGATCAATATT
>JACOZM010000085.1 GCA_016181345.1 Candidatus Woesearchaeota archaeon | reverse complement strand
CGGTGCTCTCCCGTAAGGAACATCCCCTTCCGCAGACAAATGGTTAAGCAAAGAAATGCTCGTGACTTGGCGCTGCTCACCCATCAACTAAATACGTACGAATGATAGATAATTATATAAATACTCCAGCTCTTTACGATGGAAACTGAGGAAGGTGAAATTATGTTTTGTCCGGAATGTGGATCAATATTACGCCCCAAAGAAAAAAATGGCAAGAAAGTGCTCTATTGCGCCTGTGGCTTTTCAAAACCCTTAGATCAAGAAAGTAATACTGAACTCAAGGAAAAGAATGCTGTAGGAAAGAAGATCGAAGTTATTGAAAATGTAGAAACTCTGCCAAAAATAAAGATTACTTGTGAAAAGTGCAATAATAAAACTGCGTACTTCTGGACTTCCCAGACTCGTGGAGCTGACGAGCCAGAAACGAGATTTTTCCGATGTACGAAGTGTAATAATACCTGGAGAGAATACGCGTAAGGAGAACGTATGGATCCAGTAAAAGTTATAGCTGATTTAAAGAAATCAGAACTATTTTCTACCTGGGAGAAGGAGAATAAGAAATGTTATCTTTCTCACTTTTTTGTCCAATTAGATGATAAACTTAAAGCAATAACGAATTGGGATGTTGGCTATTACAATCCAATAACTAAAAAAATAATTATTTTTTCTTTAGATGAGAGTTCTAAGAGCTTTTCAATGAAACCAGCGGATGATGTGTTTAAAAAAGAATCCGATATCGTTGAAAAGCTAGAAGTAAGTGCGGTCAAATTATCTCTAGAGGAAGCTAAAGATCGATGTTGTGAAGAACTTCCTAAGCAATTTCCAAAAGAAAGTTATGGGGGAGGTTTTCTTATTCTTCAAAATTGGAAGAAAACCGTCGTATGGAATTTTACCTTAATGACAAAAACAATTAAATTCGCGAACTTAAAGATAAATGCTCTTAATGGTGAGGTCTTTGAGCATCAGATTATTGAGTTAATCCAAAAGTAGACCTGTGATCGAACTATAACTTCCCTTATCAACATTTATTTTATTAGAAGTTGTAAGGTCTCTTTGGATATGTTATAAATGATATTTTTTGAAAAAACATGATCAGTAAAACATTTGCACTAATTACTGGTGCTAGCTCGGGAATAGGTAAAGAGTGTGCCATTGCTTTAGCGAAGGAGGGCAAAAATTTAATTCTCCTAGCACGTAGAATTGACAAGCTTGAGGAAATAAAATTAAAATTAGAAAAAGAAAATTCAATAAAGGTATTTGCCTACCAAGTTGATTTAAGTAAAATTAACGAAATTGAACATTTTTTCAAAGCTATAGAAAACAAAGAGATTGATATCCTTATAAATAACGCAGGTCTTGCACTTGGCAAGACTTCTTTTGAGGATTATAATTGGAATGATTTTAACCAAATGATTGATATCAATATAAAAGCTTTCACAAAAGTAGCACAACTTACTATTCCTCATCTTAAAAAGACTAAAGGACATATTATTAACATCAGCTCAATTGCTGGAATTGAGGCATATGAAGGTGGCTCTGTATATTGTGGTTCAAAGGCATTTGTTAAAATGATAAGTAAATCATTGAGAATAGATCTTCTAGGGACAGGTATACGCATAACAGATATTGCACCGGGTGCAGTAAATACTGAATTCTCTAAAGTTCGCTTTAAAGGAGATGAAAATATTGCAAAATCAGTTTACAAAGGTTACACGCCGCTAGATGCAAAAGATGTAGCAGAAACAATCATTTTTGCTCTCTCAAGACCTAAAAGTGTTAATCTTGAATATATATTAATTATGCCTACAAATCAAGCAAGTGCAACAAGGATATTCAAAGAAGGCTAGAGAAATTTATCATATTGTATGATACATAGCGGAACGTTTATAACAATAATATGTTAGAATAGAATATGGCAACAACAAAAAGCACAGTTTTATTGTTACTAGGATTTGCTGTCCTTTATTGTGGTGAACAAGTTTATAAATCTATAAAAAGGCACGAATTAGATGCTCTACAACTCAAGGAGGGTTATCAGCGTATTTGTTCAGATGAAGGGAGTTTAGAACTAGTTGCAGCAACAGCAAGGTCTGGTATTTACACAGTTCTTTCTCCAGAAGAAGACTCTGTCGATTATCTTAATCCAGCAGTACCTTCTCAACAGGAAAGTAGCATAGATACTGCTGTTGCTCAATCTAAGTATCTACTCATTACGCGATATGATCAAGAAGGAAGGATCATGGCCCTTGAGATGTATCATTCAAATCAAGCAGAATTTTTACCATTAAATATCATGGAATTGAGTATGAAGATTGATGATGCTTGTAAAGGTGTTTTGTTTAGAAAAATGGAAGAGGCATATTCAAAAGCAGCTGGCGGGGCAGTCATCATAACAGATGGTGAATGACCAATAGGTTTTTTAGGTTTTTTTTTACTGTTCTACCTCTTCTAATCAACTCAAAACAATAAATTAGAATACCATAAATTCAATAGTAGTTAATGAATCTATTTTTTTGAGAGTGGTATCGGCTTAGAGAATATAGGTTAGAACGTAAAAGTATTTATATACCTAGCCTGTTTTGTTTATTTACGATAGATGTTTGTGCAAAGGCCTTTGTACATTATTTTATAAAAGAGGTGAAGTTGTTTTTTATGGTGCAAAAAAGTTCTAAAATATCGTATAAAGCTCAGCAGTCTTGCCAAAAGCTCGATACATTCTTTACTTCAGAGAACGTAGATACTACGTTGCTCGTTGACCATTTACCTGAAGAAAAAAAGAAGATTTTAAACGATGCTTTGAAAGAAGTAATCATTAAAAAATGAGATAGTGCATTAAAAGATTTAAATATCAGTTCTGATTGATCTTCTTTAGAACTAATCCATAAATTTCTTGATGAATGATGGAAACATCTCGAGGTTGATCTCCGGAAAAACAGAGAACTCGTTCCCAATGTTCAATAGTATCATTCTTCAAACAAAAAAGGTAAGCTTGTTCTGCATCTTTTAAGTGCTGTAAATCATCTTCATGAATATCACGTTTCTTTCCAGAGATATAAGAACGAGATTCTTTTTTATCAACTAATTTTTGCCCAATTTCTGGAGCCATATGCAGGTATAAAGTTACATCTGGAATTGGAATTTCTAGAATGCCATATTCCATAGTATTAAGCCAATTTAGAAATTCTTCTCTCTTCTGTTGATCTGAAATTTTTCCTAGTTGATGCCCCTTATTTGCAGAAACATAACGATTTGAAATAACAATAAATCCTTGTTGTAACCATTCTTTTATTTGAAAACTAGCTGAATACCGATCCAAAGCATAAAATAAGCTGGCTTGTTGTGGTTTTACATCTCTGGATGAGCCAAATTCACCACGTAAATATCGTTCGACAAATGTTGCACTGGGATTACCATATTGAGGAAAATCTGCAACCTTTACTTTATACCCTTCACGTTCTAATCTCTGAACAAGAAGTTTAGTTTGCAGAGTCTTTCCCGAACCATCCCCACCATCAAGAACAATAAATTTACCTTTGGTGTTCCCCATGATTACCTCATTCTTTTTATTTTTTTTACTTATTTAGGACTATTAATCTTTTTAAGCTCTTTACTCTTTTTACTCTTTTTACTCTTTTTTTAAATATCAGCCAATTTAGTTCTTTTTACTTTACTTCTTTTTATTTTTCTTTTTAAGAGAATCAATACCTTTCTTTTCTTTATTATCCTTACTCCCTTTCTTTTCTTTATTATTTCTATTTTCGCTTAGCGTAGTATCCTTATTGTCGTTCTTAATGCTCTCTGAAAAATTTAACTCTCGTTCTTGACTATAGGTTAATCCTTTCTTTAAAGCTAATTCTGCTCGATCCAGCTCCTTGCCAATGTAAAAAGCATGATAAATATCAGATACTTTTTGTTTTTTTGCTAACTCTACATATAATTCGGCAGCTGTCTTTCCATGCATCATCTCTACTACTTTTCCTTCAGGAGATTGATGTTCAATCATAATCAAGCCTTCTTGGAGATAGATTACAATGTTCCCACGCGGATCATTCAGGCGCTCTACTACTGGTGGATATTTAGTGAGCAAGTCTTGGGCAAGTTTCCAATTTCTTTCATAGATATGCGCGCTTCCAGAAATAGTAGTTAAACTACCTACCGGCAAAGATAATTCTTCAGCAATTGAATTAAAAACCAGCTCATCGTCTATTTCTCCGTATTCATGCACAATAAAATTTCTCATTCCCTTTGCTTCTTTTAATCTTTTAGACAGCTCTGAGTTTATTATCTTCTTATTTTCTAAAACTAAAAAAATTTGTTCTTCTTCTTTTGGAGATTCCAACTCTTTGTATCTTGAAAACAAAAAAGCTAAATCAATTATCGCGACTATAATCTTCTCAAAGTATCTCTCACACGCGGCTTTAGTAAAACTATCATTAGTATATTCTTCATAACTGCTTGTAAAATGTTGATAAAGTTCCTCAAGATATTTTTCAATTTCTTTTATTTTTTCATCTATTCTTTTTTTGAATTCCTCTTTCATAAATCACCTTTCCTTTTTCATCTATCTCTTTTTTTATTTTTTCTGGAAGAATGTTATAAACTTGTATATCTATTATTTCTGGCAATTTGCTTAATGTTTTTATCCTAAATTCTGAAGCTTCTCTTGAATTTATACTGCTGAATTCCACAGCAATATCTATATCTGAACGAAATGTTCTCTCATTTGCTGCAGTAGAGCCAAAAAGCCATATTTTTTTTATTTTTGAAACCTGTTTGCTTTCAAATATAACCTCTTTCGCTTCTTTTATCAATTCTTTTATATTCTGCCCTTTTTTTAGCTGAAATTCCGAAATATTTTCAGACAATTTTCTAACTGCTTCAAGTTTAGTTTTTATATCCCGCGATAATCTTG
>JACOZM010000084.1 GCA_016181345.1 Candidatus Woesearchaeota archaeon | reverse complement strand
CTGTTCCTTGCAGGATAATCTCTTAGTAATGGCTTATCCTTAAAACCACGATAGAGGGTTATTTGATAATGTCTCTTAATTTTAATCCCTCGCCCCTCGTAGTGTGTTGCCAAATATCCGAATGTTCCTTCTCGCACTTACACTTAAACCCGCAAGTTAGGCAGGCGTAATCCAATCTATGCCTGCCGAGGAAACAAAGGATTCGGTTTTTGATATCTTTTAGTTTCATTTGATTAGGTTTTTAATTGATAATATCTCCTAACTGCTTAAATCCTCCTTTTCCTAAAGACGGCCTGTTATAAACTCCGAGTATGGCTTCCAGCCGTTTTTCACGAGGCAACGAGGCGTATTCTTTTTCGTATTCTTCCCTTGTAGGAACGCAGTCCCGCGCGACTTCGGGATAGTATGTCGGGTCAATCATTTTTTCAGGTCTATCCGCTATGCCTGTTTTTGGGTTTTCAATTCTTGTGCCGTCACCTAAATACCAAGTCCCGAAGTATCTCATAACCGGTGTGCCGTCGTGGAGTATGCCGAACTTTGAGTTTCTGCGGTCAAGCAGTTTATCCGTATTATTTTCGGGGTATATTCTTATAATGGTGCTGGGGTCTATGTTTATTGTTTGACCTATTGACGGGAAAAATATCAGACCCGACTTGCCACCGAGTTGTTTGTATTCGCTTTCGGTTATTTTCACCTCATCCCCATTTTTTAAACTTATGATAAAATATGCCATTTTTGATTATTTTTTTCTTTGAGCATAAAAGCCCTTAATGCTGATAATTTTTCTTCTAAGATTATTCCTACATATGTTCCTGTAGCGAATCCAGCAGCATAGCCTATATACGTAAAGGCATTTGTCAAGTTGTTAAATACTTGTTGGATAGCAGTAAGCCAGATTAATACTTCGAAGAATCCTAATACGGGCGCAAGATATTTAAAACCTTTAGCAATGAAAATAACTCGAACAGTCCCGATACTAACGTCAGCAATTCTTGCGAAGAAAATAAGGACAGGCAAAATAATATGAGTAAACCAGCTGAAGTCTCCTATTAGATTCATATTTTAAACCTCTTTTTTAAGCAGAAGAATGAATAAGCTTTTATTTGTTTTGTTTTATGGTCGTTTTACTATTCTTTTTAACTATTATCTTCAACTAAATCAATAAACTCTTGGACAACATTAGAAGGAACAGCAAAGCCTAAGCCTTCACTATTTGTTAGCTTAAATGTGTTAATTCCGACTACTCTCTTCTCAGAATTTATTAATGGGCCGCCGGAGTTTCCTGGATTGATCGGAACGTCAGTCTGTAAATAAATCTGTCCATCAACAACTCGGTTTAATGAGCTGATAATTCCTTCAGTTACGGTAAATGATAATCCTAAAGGATTTCCGACTGCAATCACTTTTTCCCCAACTTTCGTGTCACTCTGATCAGCCATACGTAAATAAGAATACTCTTTTTCAGAACTTATTCTTAATGCAGCTAGATCAACGTTCTCTGCTGTAGCAATAATCTTTGCATTTGACCAATTTCCATTATAATCAACTACATAGACGGAGCTGGCCTCTTCAAGGACATGCCGATTCGTGATAATTAAATCGTTAGTTACGAAGACTCCACTTCCGCTCCCTTTATTTGTTCTAACACTTACTACTGACTCCAGAACGTCATCAATGATAGCGGAGAAATCTGAACTTTCCACATCTAGTGAGGATATCTTCCCTTCCAATTCTGAGCTCTTTTCTTCAAATTTCGTGGAAACACCTTCTAATTGCGTTTCTAGATCCAGTTTTACTTCTGAAGTCTTATCATTGATGGATGTTTCTAATGTTTTAAAGTTAGCCAGCATCTTTTGCTCTACTTTTAACAGTTCTGTCTGGGAAGTTTTATCTACTTCTTCTAATCGGTCTTGTAATTGTTGATCTTTCAGTCCTAGTGATTGTTCAAGGCCATCCAATTTTGTTTGATATTGTTTTGTGATTGTAGCGTAAAGGGTTAATGAACTTAGAAGTATCAAGATGATAGTTATACTGAACCCTAGGGCAAGATACTTATTGTTTTTTAGTGAATTCATAGGTATCCTTAATCTTATTGTTAAATTTTTTTCGTCTTCACTTTCATTAGTCTTCACTTAATATCAGTAGGAATATTACTATAATAATCATACTAAACACAATAATATAGCAATTATACTCCTAAAAATAAATAAATGATCGAATTCTTTGATCGATCAATTGAATTCTTCAGGCTATATTGGGTAATCAATACTCTGAATCTGGACTATCTTTGTCCTTATTATCCTTATCATCATCATCGTTACTTTCTTCTTCAGAGTCTTTATCATCACCCCCTTGTTCAGTTTAGGATGCTGAACGTGAATCTTCTGTTCTTCTAGCTGAACTTATTTAAATTCTTTACTGATATTTTGATGACCTTAGCTCTTATCCTTTTATCTTTACTATTTAGAAAACTTATTTTGTGGTTATCTTTGATTATTTTTTCCCTTTTCGTTCAATCTCTCGAAGCCACATTAAGCCAATCTTGATCATCATCTTATTGAATTTATCAGAAACTTTATAGCTTTTTGAATAGAGATCATAATCAATCAATCCCATTCCTCTCATTGGGGTTAAAATCCGATCGTAAAATTGGCGTTTATTATAAGACATACTTTCTTCTGATTCCAAGGGGCTTTTTCCAGATTCTTTAATGACTGCGCTCCCTTCGTGGAGTTTATTAGCGAATAAGCCCATTTCTGTCTTGCCGATCTCTCCTTTATTCTCCCACATGTACTTAATGAGCATCTTGGCTACTACTTCCTGCTGTTCAGTTGCGAAAATAACTTTAAAGATATCGTCAGGAAGATTAAACTGGTCGAAAAGTATTACCATGATACCCGCAAAGGTAGTTTAATATATAAATATTACGGAAACGTATACTCGTTTTTCTCTTTTTACCTCATTTTTATCTTCCTGCCTTTCTGTTTGTAATCAAATCAATAGGCTTTTATGAAACCCTCCCGTTCGAATCGGTTCAGTAATTATTTTTTGGAGTAAACTAAAATTGGTAAATAATTGAACACAAATACCAATTTTATATATACAAAAGTGCAAATAAATGTTCGAATATTTTGCACTTTTGGTATAAAATGAACTGCATTGTAGGCTTGTCTAACGAAGCACATTACTTCTCACTTGCAAAATGCTGAGGGTTTCATATTAATCAAATCAAAAGAAATATTTATAAATAAGCTCATAAAATCTGATTCTCATGGGAAGAATTAAAACGACATTCATCAAAAGAAAGACGAAGGAGCTTAACAAAGTTCATGGAGATCATTTTACTACCGACTTTGAGCAGAATAAAAAGTTAACTGATCAGTATGTAAAGGTTCCAAGTAAAAAGTTAAGGAACATTATTGCAGGATATATGACGAGATTGAGAAGGAAAGAGCAATAACTTCTCCTAACTCCTTCTTTTTATTTTGTTTTTCTTTAACTTCATTATCCTTACTATGAACGTACTTGCTATAAAAAGTATTTTTAATATTTCTATTGGAGGTAGATGATCTGACACGAAAACATAACTCTTTTAGGATATAAAATTAAAAAATAAGCATTCTTTTTCCATCCAATGATCTATGGCTTCTATTTTATCACTATCTCTTTTTCTTCTTTGGTGATTTCTTCTTCATCGGTTTACAAGAAGAACAAGAGCTACTTTTCATGTCCATTACTTTTTTCATGTTCTTCAATTCAGTTTCTAAGACATCAGCTACTCGTTTTCCTGACTTCTGTGCTTTACTAACTACAGAATTTACTAATTTTTTCCCTTCAGCTTTGCTAATATGTTCTTTTTTAAGAAGATCACTTACTAACTTATCTGTTTTTTCTTTAGCGTAGGCAGCAACTCCTACTCCCACTAGCAAACTTTTTCTTAAAACTTCTTTTTTATTTACCATCGTTTGTCACCTTATTTTTTGTTTTTCTGATATATTACTTGCCGTTGTTATTATTTATCTCTTTACTGTTATAAAAATTGTTCTATGGACCAACCACAATCCGAGGACTCCAGAGAGGATAAATCCCGTAATGTATAAATACTTTCCTTTGTCTAGCTGCATAACCATCGAAGAGCCGATAATCAACGCGGCAATGATCATCCCTAATGCTAAGTTTCCTGAAGAACGCTCTAATTCTGTCGTTAATCCTTTAACATCTTTGTCTTCGAGATTAATTTCAAATTTAAAGCGCTTAACCTTATCCAAAATATCCTTAGCTGTTTCTGGGAAAGTTTCGATAAATTCCTGATATTCTGAGACCTTATCCTTTGTCCGGCTGAGAACTTCTTTAGCGATAAAATCATATCCGAAAAGGTCTTTGAACACTTTTTTTGTTTCGGTAAAAAATTTAAACTTCGGCTCGTATCGTAAGGCAATACCTTCGATAATACTGATAGTTTTTCCGTAAAGAACAAAATCTGCGGGAATTTCAATGTGATGCTTATGGGCGGACATCAATGTTCTTTTAATTAAGCTTCCGATTTCCAAATCATCGGGAGAAGTAGTAATTATTTGTTCAAAGATATCTCTGATATCATTTCTGAAGGCGTTTGCGTCAATATCACTTTTTGGGTTCATGCGTAAGATTACATTTACGGCATCATCTGGGCTGCTTTTAATAAAGGCCTGGAACAAATCTAAGGCGTATCTTTTCAGCTTTTTGTCAAAATGGCCTAGAATTCCAAAATCAATCATTCCTATTTGGCCATTTTTCATGACGAGAAGATTTCCTGGATGAGGATCGGCATGAAAAAATCCATCGACGAAAACTTGTTTTAAAATGATATAGTATCCATTTCTGATGACTTGTGCTAAGTTTATTTTTCTCTTTTTTATTTCACTAATATTATGCAACGGTATTCCATCAAGAAATTCCATCACCAAGAGTTTGTTAGTGGTATACTCGTCATAGATTTTTGGTACCTTAAGGACCTTACTGTTCTTGAAATTGTCCGCTATTTTTTTAGCGTAATAAGCTTCAATGTTAAAGTTAATCTCCTTTAACGTCCATTTTTCAAATTCATGGATAATTGTCTTTAAGCGGAAATCTTTGAGGGTAGGAATCTCTTTTTCTAACAAATCTGCAAGGACATACATCAATTCGATATCTTCTTCAATAATCTCTTTTATTCCTGGGCGCTGGACTTTGACAGCTACGTCTTTGCCGTTTATCTTTGCTTTGTATACTTGAGATATAGAAGCAGAGGCGATCGGTTTTTCGCTGAATGAAGCGAATACCTTATTTAGCGGTCTTCCCAATTCTTCTTCTATAATTGCTTTAGCTTTAGAAAAAGGAAATAAAGGCGCTTTATCCTGCATCTTTTCAAACTCATCTACGTAGCTTTGAGGAATCAAGACAGGACGAAGAGAAAGAAGCTGGCCAAATTTGATGAACGTAGGACCGAGACGTTCAAAGGCCTGTCGCAATCGAACTTCTGGATTGATGAGTCTTTCTTTCGAAACGTAAGCTTTAATCCTTTTTTTGAATGGAAGATGATGGTGCATATCAATCTTAGCAATCAAGTAGCCAAACTCTTCCTCAAAAAAAATCTGGATCATCTCTTTGATCCTGCTTCGATGTTTTCTGTTCTTGAATAATTCGTAAATAGTCATAGTAAGCTGTTTGACGGATACGTATGATAACTACGTCAATATCTTTACCTCTTTTTAATTTAGGAATGTTTATTTTGTTTTTAAAGCTGTTGTTTTAAACTACTATATTCTCCGTATTTCTAAAGAGAACTTAAAGATAACTTAACTATAACTTAAAGATAACTTAATCGATACTAAACTTTATAAATAAACCTCTTTTATGATTTCTAATGCCTAAAAAGAAAAGCCAGGAGAAAACTAGTCCTACAGATGGTCCTAGTTCCGACGGTTCTAGTTCCAGTCATTCAGCTCCTAATTCACATCATCAAGCCTCTGGTTCACATCAGGTTCAACTTTCATCAACTTCTTCATCCCAACAACAATTAAAGACAGAAATATCTGGAAAGAGCCTTCCTGTTCAGCCTGAACTTAATCTGGCTTTAGTCGGTCATGTCGATCATGGTAAGACTACTTTAACCGAGCGCCTTTCAGGAAAGTGGACAGATACCCATTCAGAAGAATTGAAAAAAGGTATTACCATCCGTTTAGGTTATGCTGATTTTACTATCTATAAATGTGAAAAATGCGATTTCTATACAACAAAGAAAAAATGTGTTAAATGCAATTCGGAGACTCTCCCTCTACGAAAAATTTCCTTAGTCGATGCGCCTGGGCACGAGTCTTTGATGGCAACAATGTTAAGCGGAGCAGCGATTGTTGACGGAGCTTTATTGCTCGTAGCGGCGAATGAGAAATGCCCGCAGCCACAGACGAAAGAACACTTGATGGCGCTCCAGATTTCAGGCATTAAAAATATTATTATTGTACAAAATAAAATTGATCTTGTCACTCCAGAAGAAGCGTTAGAAAATTATCAGCAGATCAAAGCTTTCTTAGCTAATACTGACTATCAGAACTCTCCAATCATCCCTATTTCAGCTAGGGCTAATGTGAATATTGACATGCTTGTTAAAGGAATTCAAGAATTCATTCTAACTCCAAAGCGAGACCATCATAAAGATCCTTTAATGCTCGTAGCAAGATCTTTTGATATCAACAAGCCGGGCATAGCTTCAGGAAAATTACTTGGTGGAGTATTAGGCGGAACAGTCAAGCAAGGACAATTCTCTGTCGGTCAATCTATAGAAATCATTCCAGGATATCAAGTAGAAGAAAAAAATAGAAAAGTCTGGAAACCACTGCAGACAACTATTGCCCAGATTTATTCTGGCGGGGAGCCAGTAAAAGTAATCTTTCCTGGAGGTAGTATGGCTTTAGGAACTACACTGGATCCGACGATAGTTAAATCAGACAGCTTAACTGGCTCGTTAGTCGGAATTCCGGGAAAGTTACCTCCGATGCATACGCAAATTTCACTCGATACTTCGCTCTTAGAACGGGTTGTAGGAGCCAAGGAAGAAATTGAAGTTAAACCTTTAGCCAAAAATGAGATATTAATGCTTAATGTTTATTCTACAGCGACAGTAGGAGTTGTTCTCGATCCTTCGAAACGAAGTACAACGATCATTTTAAAGAAGCCGATATGCGCTTATCCTGGCGATAGGGTTACGATTTCCCGAAGAGTTGGAGATCGGTTTAGGCTGATTGGATATGGAATTTTAAAGTAGATTTTTTGTTTATTTTAAGAAGTAGGTTTATCTTTTTGAATTCATCTTTTCTTTTT
>JACOZM010000083.1 GCA_016181345.1 Candidatus Woesearchaeota archaeon | reverse complement strand
AATTTAAACTTAGGATAGATAATAGCTAAAATAACAATTCCAAGGAGAGCAGGGACAACTTCTAAAAACCATACAAAGTAATCTTTTGGGTATATTAACGACCAGATCAGGAATGATCCAACCACGAGACTAAGAACGAGAAGAAGCTTTCTCTGACGACTAGGAACGGTGACTGGTCGACCTTGGTCATGAACTGATTTCTTAAGTATTGGTGATCTCATGCCTTTCCCCGTGAGCCGAACAGCTTTATCCTTTCTTCGACAACGTTTTGAATTAATTCTCGAGCTGGAGCAAGGATATGACGAGGATCAAAATCTTGGGGTTTCTTTTTGATGAACCATCTTACTCCAGCGTCAAAGGCTAACCGTAAATCAGTATCTGTATTAATCTTATTAATCCCGTACTTGATGGCCAATTTGATTTGATCATCGGGAACACCTTTCACTCCGTCTAACTCTGCACCATACCGTTTAGCCATGGTTACGATGCTTTTAGGAACTTCTGAAGCGCCATGGAGGACTAAAGGAATAGGTATCGTTTTCTTGATTTCTTTCAGGATATCCATCTTCAGATGAACTTGGCCTTTAAACTTAAATGCTCCGTGTGATGTTCCTAAGGCGATGGCTAGAAAATCACAGCCCGTTTGTTCTACAAATTCCTGAGCTTTTTTGGGATCTGTATAGATGATCTGTCTAGAGCTAATGGAATCTTCTGCCCCTCCGATTGTTCCTAGTTCGGCTTCAACAGTAACTCCTTTAGCATGAGCCAATTCTACAACTTGTTTTGTCAGAGCAATATTTTTTTCAAATGGAAGATGTGACCCATCAACCATCACTGAGGAATATCCTTTGTTGATGCATTCCTTTATGATATTAAGATCACGCCCATGGTCTAAGTGCAAAGCAATAGGAATTGCAGCACTGTTTGCAGCCGTAAGAGCTAAGCAGTAAAGGTAATCTATTCCGGCGTATTTTAAAGCACCTTCTGATGTTGCTAAGATTAACGGAGACCTTAACTTCACTCCAGCTTTAACAATACCCTGAAGAGTTTCCATATTATTGATGTTGAAATGGCCGACGGCGTAATGACCTTCATTAGCTTTCTCTAAGATATCTTTTGTTGATACAAACATTTTTCCTCTTTTTTCTTTAATTCATTTCTTTGGACTCAATTTCCTTTTGAACTCGAACATCTTTAATTATGATTCTTAATCTTTGGATAAGACTATCTTCTGCTTACCTTCATCTTATATCTTTTGATCATACTTAAAGCTTCTCTTTCATCCAATAGACCATTTTTTGCCCCTACTCTTTGAATCAACGATGTTGAGTTTGCTACGCCCAGTTGCAATGCCTTTTCAAAGCTATACCCTTTCACTATCCCGGCTAATAATCCCGATGTAAACGCATCTCCTGCTCCCAAAGTATGAGCTACCTTAACGGTGGGTGGTTTTACCGAATAGAAACTGTTCTCGTGAAGTGCGTAGATCGTTTTAGGGCCGTCGGTGATAACAACAGTTGTAGGGCCGAGATGGTGCAGACTTCGCAGTAAAAACTGCTGATGTGATGACTGTGAATTCAGCAGGGTTTGCGCTTCTTTCTTGTTGAGAACGAGAAGTTCTGTCCTTCTTAAGATTGGATGAAGATATTTTTTCCCCTTCGTAGCCAGATATAATGATGGATTAAATAGAATACTGATGTGTTTCTTTTCTGCATATTCAGCAAGCAGACTTATGGCCGTAAACGATTTCCCGACAAGACTAGCTAAATAAAACCATTTTGCCCTTGAGTATAATCTAGGAAGATCATGAAACAGAAGTTCTTGTGATGCGCCTTTATAATTATAAACAATCCTATCTTTATCTGAAGCAGAGAAAATAATTGTTGAGCTGTCGGTATTTTTTTTCGCTCTAGTACGGCAAATATTTTTTACTTTATATTTCCTAAGCTCTTGTTCAATGAAATCTCCTTCGTGATCATGGCCGAGTTTTGTCAATACTCTAACATTCAACCCTAGTTTAGCCAAGGCAACAGCAGAATTTGTGCTTCCGCCTCCAGAATGAATCTCTAAATTTCTTGCAAGAATTTTATCCCCGGGAATGATTGACCTTAATGACTGATTTACTGTTAGAAAACGATCTACTGTCGCTGACCCTACACATAAAACATCGTACTTAAACATATTACCTCTTTGAAAAATAGTACCTCTTTTTATCAGTAAAGAATATCCCTACCTTTAAATTCGTTGCGGTATATTAGTTAAGAAGAAATAAATTACTAAGATAAGATTTAATCGTTAGATGATGATTCTGGGGAGGCCGAGTTATTCTCTGCATTGAAAATCTCTTCTTCAACTGCATCAAAGAAAACATTTAATGAGCCGGTGCTCTGTTTTTCTACAAGGTCATTTCCTTGGCTGCCTACAACTCCTACTCCTTTTCCGGTAATATTCCTATCGCTAAAAAAAGCTAATGTTGCAACCATTAACAGAACGATGACAGCTGCTCTCCATAGAAGACGAATATGCATCTGATCCTTTTTAGAACTTATTCTAGCAGCCATAATACAAAGAAGCTCTCGATATTTTTAAACATTTCGCCGTTTTAGGCTTATAGACCTAAATCCAATGGACCTATTAGGTTTGATTGCTTTCAAAGTTATCGTAATCTATTTAAATATTGGATACTCTTTGAGATTAGATTGTTTAGATAGTTTAGCATGGTTAACAATACTTATGGTTAAAAATAATTTTTTATTAGTGGACTTGAATGAACAAAAGACGAAAAAGCTAGCTGAAACGATAACATCAGAAACATCCAGAAAAATCCTGAATTATTTAGCAGAAAAAGAGCATGACACTGAAGCGAATATCGCAAAAGAGCTGAACGTTCCAATTTCTACAATTCATTATCACTTACAGAAATTACAGGAAGCACAGCTGATAGTCGTCAAAGAATTTCATTACTCCGCTAAAGGAAGAGAAGTCAACCATTATCAGTTGGCAAACAAATATATCATTATTGCACCAAGAAAAGTCTCTGGGTTAAGAGAAAAATTGAAAGGAATTCTGCCTGTAGCAGGGATAGTACTAGGAATTTCCGGAGTTATTAAGTTTATTCGAGTATTGACTACTAGATCCGCTTTTTCTGCCCAGGAAAATGTTATGGCAGCAGACTCTTTATCAAAAGCAGCTTCAGTAGAACTAGCTCAAGAAGCTGTCTTTTATCAAGCTGACATTCCGTTGCAAGCTTCTTCTCCGGATATAGCTACTTGGTTCTTACTTGGAGCAGGAGTTACTATTCTTGTTTATTTATTAGTTGCTTGGATTAAAGAATTAGTGAAGAGAGATTAAAATTATCATTAGAATTTAAGAAATCAGATTTTAAATACTTAATGATTTAAGTATAACATCTAAAAGATAAATCCTATTTATTCTAAGTGATAAATGAAAGTCCAATACTTTATTTACAATGAAAGATTATTAAAAAATTAAAAAAAAGAAATATAAAAGAAGGTGCTTACTTCCTCTTCTTCTTAAAGAATTTTACTCCAACCCAGATGACGACTCCTGCAACCACCCAGGGTAAAGCCCAGAAGATTAAGCTTAACAGGTCATTAATGCTCTCGACAAGGTTCCTGAGCAGTTGAGAGAACTTAGTTAGGGCAATATTAGCATAATTACTTTGCTTTTCCTGCATCGTCAGATAGATAGTAGAATATTCTACTCTGTTCCCAAGATTCTGCAAAGCATCTTCGTAATAAGCAATCGTTCTTTCAAGATTAAAGATACGATCAGTCAATTCAATTTGTTCGCTCACTTCTTCTGCCTTGGCTAACATCTCTTTAAACCGTTCAAGCCTTGATTTTTCAGCTTCTAATTCAGTCTTTAGATCAGTATTCTGTTCAGTAACGTCTTGAGCATTTTCCTGAAAATATTGAACTTCACCAATCTCTTTCAGCTGAGTCAATAAAGCATCATATTTTTTAGAGATAACCTTAATTTCATAACTCCCTTCTAAATAAGAGTTTGTCATCCCATACTTATTGAGATTTTCGTTCAGCAGGATAGAATCGGTGGATAGAATCAATGCTTTTATTTTCTTCTCTGCTTCAAGATACTTTCCTCGCTCTACTTCAGTAGTTAAGGAAGATGTTTTTGTGATCATCCTTTCCGGAACATTAGGAGCAAACCCTTCATCATAATACACGGGAGAGCCCATCATTCTAGAGTCAGCGGCCATCTCTTGAGCAAACCCACCATAGCTTTTTGCATAGGAGGCACTTCCATCACTTTCATAGCTGTCATAGTATGCTCCGCTGGAACTGATTGAGCTTACAACTCCGCTAAGTATATTTCCTGCTCCTAGAAAAACAACGGCAACGATGAGAAAAAGGGCTAACACCCAGTTCTCTTTTAATTTTACAAATTGGTCTTTAATTGTCATTTGATCTCACCTAAGACTATTAAAGTTAATAACTATATAAACCTTAAGAATAGTTCGACCAGAGTTGAAGTTATGAGATCTAGATGAGTTAAACCCAGATAAATTAGGTTAGAAGAGTTAAGTCTAGAAGTGCTATAATAAAAGTATTGATAGGAAAAATGTTTAAGCGATAGAATGTTGAGAGATGGAATGTTGAACCGAGAATTGGTCATGATTTTCTGAATCCTATTCTCTGCCCTCTATATATTTATATACAAAATTATAACAACGGAAATTTAAAAAGGGCAGGGAGATTTAGTAAACTGTTCTGAGCTGGAACATGGATTCTTTCATCACTGATTTAAGCGTATTGTTTTTGGTCATAGGAGTTGTTTCCTTTGCCGTGAAGCTGCTTCGGCAGCCAATTATTCTTGGATATATCATCTCAGGAATGATCTTCTCTCTTATCTCTCTAGAGAATAGCTCAATAAGTGAATATGTTCTTGTTTTTGTTAGGTTGAAGAGAAAGTATAGCATAAAGCACAAGTTGATATTGTTTTGGCTGTGTTGTTACTATTTCTATGATTCTGTCCCTATCTATTTTTTCTTCTGCTTCGTCTATATG
>JACOZM010000082.1:3801-8920 GCA_016181345.1 Candidatus Woesearchaeota archaeon | reverse complement strand
CCTGAGCTGCAGGAGATAGACCTCATATTAGGAAAAAATTTTATCATTACCAATCAACAGCAGGAGCTTGGATCTACTGAAGAACTTAAAACCCATCCGCAAAAGCTGTTTAATTTTTTTTCGCGCGGAGTTGATTTTGTGTTTTATCGCATTCTGGACAGCGAGGTGGATCATTTCTTTCCTGTACTAGAGGATATAGATGATGAAATTGAAAAGATTGACGCCCTGATCAAACGTCCCCATCCTGGATTGTCCTTGCGCATTATCGCTTTGAAAAGAAATATTTCTGAAATCAGAAAAACAGTCATTGCACAACGGGAAAAAGTTTCCTTTCTAGCTAAAGAAGAGTACAGCTTTATCTCTAAAAAAGCCATACCTTATTTTCGCGATATCTATGATCATTCTATCCGGGTTGCTGATGAATTAGAGTATTACCGCGAGGCGATCAATGGAACTTTTGAGGCTTACATGTCATCTGTATCTTTGCGCATGAGCGACATTATGAAAGTTCTTTCTGTCATTACTACGCTGGCTATGCCCATGACCGTTATTTCGAGTATCTACGGAACTAATTTTAAAGTTCTCCCAGGAGCAGAATCGGTTTATGGCTTTTGGATCATGCTGATCATCATTTTATTATTCATGCTGGGATTAGTGTACTTCTTTAAAAAAAGAAAGTGGTTCTGATAATAGTTATAATATTGAGACCAGTTAGGGGAGTTTAATTATGCACTAGTACTATTAAGCAACAACAAAAAATACAGGTTTCATATCCATAATTATTATATATCCCTTTTTTTTTCAGCAAAAGAATGGTTAAAATAGGCATCATTGGTGGTTCTGGGTTAGATGATCCAGAAATCCTAATGGACGCCAAGGATATAAAAGTCGAAACTCCTTATGGCCAACCGACGTCTTCTTTGAAAGCAGGCAAGATTAAAGGAGTTGAGGTTGTTTTAATCGCTCGACACGGCCGAGAGCATACGGTTCCGCCAACATTCGTGAATAATAGGGCAAATATTCATGCTTTAAAGGAACAGGGATGCACCCATATCATTGCCACGACTGCCTGCGGTTCATTACGGGAAGAGATCGGACGAGGTGATTTTGTTATTCTCGATCAATTGATTGATTTTACTCGGCATCGGCATGTAACGTATCATCAGAAATTTAATCTTCATCAAGCCGTTCATACGGGAATGGCAGAGCCGTTCAATGATTATTTACGGAATAAGCTTATCAAAAGCTGTAAAGATTTAAAGTTTAACCATCATCCTCGAGGAACAGTCATTACGATTGAAGGGCCAAGGTTTTCAACGAAAGCAGAAAGTAAAATGTTTCGGCTATGGGGGGGAGATGTGATCAATATGTCGACTGCTCCTGAAGCTATTCTAGCTAATGAAGCAGGAATTCCTTATGCAGCCGTAGCCATGTCAACAGATTACGACTGCTGGAAAGAGGATGAAGCCCCGGTTACTTGGGAAGAAATCCTCAAGACGTTTAAAGAAAATGTTTCTAAAGTCATTTTATTGTTAACAACGGCTATTCCACAGATTAGTGAAGGAGAAAAAAGGAAAGAAGAGGGAGTAGAAGGAGAAGAAGAGATAGAAGGATTACTAACAACAGATAAAAAAGATATTTTAAAGCAAGCACATCAAGAAGAAGGCTATATTGAAATCAAAGCAGGATTTGACCTAAAATCGACAATAAGAACTATTCCGCATTGGCCGAAGCCAGGGATCATGTTTCGAGATATTACTACCTTATTGCAAAATCCTGAAGCATTTGCATATTGCATCACTAAATTTAAAGAACATTATCAGGATAAAAATATCCAAAAGATTGCCGGGGTTGAATCTAGAGGATTTATTTTTGGAGCTGCACTTGCCCATGAATTAAATCTGCCTTTTGTCCTCATTAGAAAAAAAGGAAAATTGCCAGGAGAGACGGCTAGATACGAATATAAGTTAGAATATGGAACAGATACTATCGAAATGCACAAAGATTCAGTCACTGCTGGGGATAATATCCTTATTGTTGACGATTTACTAGCTACTGGAGGAACATTATTAGCTGCTTGTAACTTAATTGAAATTCTTGGCGGAGAAGTTGCCGGCTGCGCTGTTGTTATTGATCTTCCTGATTTAAAAGGAAAAGAAAAATTAGCAAGATATGATATTTTTAGTTTAGTTGAGTTTGAAGGCGAGTAAATAAGGGGTATTGAGAATGAGAGAGCAAGGAGAATTTTTATCCAGATAGAGTTGGTTAGTTTAGACCTAATCCTGGCTAGAATTAATTTGATCTGAATGAATTGAATCTGATTAATTTTCATTAAGGATCTTCAGAATATTTTCTTTTAATGAAACTCTCCTAATCTTCCCGACAGGGGTGATATCAATTAAATCCCTTTCCTGCATCTTTTGCAAAGAACGGAAAGCCTTTACCCGATTCATGGCAGGCAACCGAGCAATTTCCGCCTGTCCGATCATACCCTTATTTTGTACGAGGCAATTAATAATTTCCTTCTCATCATTACTTAAAAAAAGAAAAAGAATTTCCAGCAGTCTCTTTGACTCTTTTTTAGTTGTAGTAACTTGCCGATAAATAATCGCCGAGGAAGCATATCCTATGCACCCCGAAAGTAAAATTAAAACAATAGTTATAGATAAATGATTCTCAACCATCCAAAATATAAAAGGATTTTTGCTAGTTACCATCTGATGAATATACATTACTATGTAAATAAGAATTGCAATACTAGTGATTATAGCGAAAAATCCTAAGCTGATATATTTATACAGCTTAACTGAAGAACCATCCATGAGAACAATAAAACAGAAGAGTTATTTAAAGATTGCTGTTGAAGATAAGACAAGAGGTTTAGGTATTTCCGTTGTTTCAAAACTATTTATATATTGTTTCATCTATTGAAACATTAGTATCAAGAGTTGGTGATGAACCAAAAGCCACTGTAAGCAGTTTGGTATTAAGCTCATCACTAACAAAAAGAGATATTATATACCTCTCAAGTCGAGCGTATACAAAAAAAACGAGGTGGTCAAGATCGAGGAACAAGAGGATAATAAGCAGCATCACGAAATTAAATCGGCTGCGCAGGAAAAAGAAGAAACAGTAACGATAAGCAAAGTAACACTATGGAAAGGAGTTTCTGGAGCCT
This sequence comes from Candidatus Woesearchaeota archaeon, assembly GCA_016181345.1. Taxonomy (GTDB): domain Archaea; phylum Nanobdellota; class Nanobdellia; order Woesearchaeales; family GW2011-AR9; genus JACOZM01. Next base: position 5,742 of record JACOZM010000082.1, on the reverse strand, counting down.
TAGGAATCTTTTTAATCATTTCTATCTTAACCGGGGGGTTTGGGTTTGGCGAGAGTTCCCCAACGGCTGCTGCAGTAGGCGTTCAAATACCTAGCAGGGAGGGACCATCAGCGCCTAGTTTTCCTGATGGGAAAATAACCGATATGAACTCATTAGCTGATGATGATCCTTTTTTAGGGAAAGAAGATGCGCCAATTACGATTATTGAATTTAGCGACTATGAATGTCCTTTTTGCGCCAGATTCTATCAGCAAACATTGTCTTCCATTAAAGAAGAATACATAAAAACAGGAAAGGTAAAATTTGTGTATAGAGATTTCCCGCTAAGTTTTCACCAGCAGGCTGAACCCGCAGCAATTGCAGCTAACTGCGCCGGAGATCAAGGGAAATATTTTGAGTTTCATGATAAGATATTTAGCAATGGCGGAGCTGGAGGAAAAAATGAAGTGGATTATAAGAAATGGGCCAGGGAACTAAGCTTAGATCTAGCTGCTTGGGAAACATGCATAAAAGATCCAAAGCAACGCCAAGAACTGCAAAAAGATATAGCAGATGGAAGCGCAGCAGGTATTTCAGGAACACCGGGGTTTGTTATCAATGGGAAGCTCATCAGTGGAGCCCAGCCGTTTAGTGTTTTCCAGCAAGTGATTGAAGCGGAGCTAAGCTAGTTTTGCCTAGTGCAAAAATGATGAAAAGTGATGGATAGGAAACAAATTGACGAGAATATTGTAAAGAGTAAGCGCAGATAAAGAATGAGAACTATGGAATAATGATGGCTAGGGATAATCAACAACAAAAAGAGGATAAAGAGAAGAATGAAGGACTATTTTAATACCCTGACTGGAGCTTTAGTTATAGTTTACCATTCAAAAAAATATCTTTCAGCTACTCTGATCATAGCCTTAGCTATCTTTTTCTTCAATGTATTAGTAGTCAATATTAAGCTGCTGTTTTCAACATTCTCTTTTTCTTTACTTCTCTCTTTACTTTATGGAGCAGCCGTATCTATGGCATTTAGTTCCATTTTTATCTTAGCAATATTATCAATCTTAGCAGGAATAGTAGCAGCAATGAGCATGTTCTTAATTCAAAGACAGATAGCACAGCAAGGAGAATTTTCCGGAGCGTTAGGAATGAGCTCATCTAGCGCTCTGATCAGTTTAATAGCTCCTTCGTGCTCTTCTTGCGGAATAGGATTGCTGAGCGTTTTAGGATTGGGAGGGTTTTTTGCTCTCCTTCCATTTAAAGGCTTAGAGATTGGAGTTTTGGGGATTGTTTTACTAGTCATTTCAATCGTCCAGTTATCAAAGAAAATAAGTATAAATATGTGCAGTTCTTTTCAGGAAAGAAAAGATTAACACGATTTTATTATTTTGAGAAGCTTCATGTTGAGAAGAATAAAATGAGCATGGAAAAAGAAGAGACGGAAAAAAAGAATCGTGATGGAGGATAGAAGATGGAAATGGAAAATAATAAGTGGTCAGTAAAAAAATCAACGCTGTTGAAAAGGGGATTTATAGTCCTAATTATTGTATTGGGAATTCTTGCGTTTAAAAATAATTTTGGAGGAGTAACCGGAAATACGGTAGCTTTAAATGAAAATCTCCAAGAAGTTCGTCTCTATATGAAAAACAACCAATATCAAGTAGAGCCTGCAGTATTAAAAAGAGGAATTCCAGTCAGAATGACCGTTGATGCTAATTCATTAGTTGGTTGCGCAAGAGGCGTAGTCATCAGAGATTTTGGAATACGAAAATCAATTACACCTGCGGATAATATCATCGAGTTTACTCCAGATAAGACGGGAACAATTGGCATCGCCTGTCCGATGAATATGTATCGCGGAAGCTTTACCATTGTTGAATAAAGGGAACAGAAGAAGAATCAAGAAAATGAAGATGAGAATTTTACAATCCTTAGCCTTGGGTTCGGTTGGAGGAG
>JACOZM010000082.1:0-3762 GCA_016181345.1 Candidatus Woesearchaeota archaeon | reverse complement strand
TTCTTTGTCTTATCGGGAATTGTAACTGCCGTCCTGCCTAACCAGTTCTTTACTAGAATGACACCAAAGAGTCCGCTAGATTTCATCTTTCTAGCAATTAGTTCCATTCTCCTCGGCACATATGTTGCAATCTACTGTTATAAGAAAAATAGGTCAGAAAAGGAGAAGGAAGAGCAAGCAAAAAATACCTGTGGCACTACAATATTCGCGGGAAGCTTAGGGAGCTTTTTTGCTTTTGCGTGTCCAGTATGCAATAAGATCCTTGTCTTTTTATTTGGCGCAACGGCATTGAGCATCTACTTTGAGCCTTATCGCCCTTTTTTGGGCATAATAAGCAATGGCTTATTAATGATTGCAGTATATCGTATCTTAAAACAATAAAAAATCCCGACCGCAGCATCTAGTAACTTCGTTCGTCAGTTGCTTATCAGCAACAGCTGTGGTATTAAACTTATACGAGAGGAAATTAATATCCGTATAGCCAAAGTAATTTCCTCTGGATATAGCAGCGGATAAACATATGATTATTTACTTTCCCTGCTATAGTTAACAAATAAAAAATTCTATGTTGAAGAAAAGCGCCGAGAAATTTTTCTGGAAGTAAGACGACTTTCCAAGAGTTATTTCTTCTGCACAGTTTTACATATGAACTCTGTATTCATATCACTATCCTAATCTCATAAATCGGATAATCTTAACATTACTTAAATTTAGAATAGCATTTCCAGAAGCAAGACGTTCTAGCTTACTCTGCTCTTGCCTATCACTTGTAATCCATCTTGCTTGAGTATTGAGGATAAAGTGTCCTGTTTGACCAAGAGTTCTTATAGAAGTGCAACCTACTTCTTGAAGCCCATACGCCTTTGCAAATAATACTGCTGTGTCATGATCGACTGCGGCATATTCAATAGCGTGTTCATTTTCATAGATGCACATATAGGTGTTTAGGTTGAGTGTATTCATTGTTTCAATCTATCGATAGCTTCTCTAATTTCATCATGATGGTTTTGTTTTCTTTTTGATGACGATCGTTCTTCGTGTTGATCGCTTCCAGTATATTTTTCTTGTCCTTTATCAAAGGAAGATTGTTTTTGGTAATTTACTGGAGAATTTGATTGAACATTTATTTGAGAATTTACTGGAGGGTTTGGTTGAGAATCTTTTTGAGAGATCATTTCTGGAAGCTCTTTAGGCTCAACATACTTTACTGGCCACATAGCATCCTTAATCTTTGTATAGATCCCATCGAGATTATAACTAGGCTGCTTTTGCTCCCAGGTTAACTCTTTTAATTTATCGTCAAAAAATCTAGGTAGAATGTGGATAGAAAGCCTACCTTGGGGATTATCGTCGCTTTTTCCAGATTTAAGAATAATATTTGTCCCTTGCGCGCCTACTGCTTCAAAGACAAGTGAAGAGGCTAAAGAAGCTGTAGAAAACAAGTGGATGCTATCTACTATCGAAAGTTTAGAAATAGAGGACTGTTCAGTTTTACTATAGATCTCCAAATGACCTTCAACAGCTCCTTTTTCCGGAATGATGCAGACTAACTTCTCGTCCTCATATATGACCGTATTGCGCTGATAGATATCAGTTAAAAATTCGGGAATATCCCCAGAACCATGATGCCAGGAAGCAGAATTATCCTTAAAGTATGAACTCATCCGCAGCGGGAAATACTGCTGAAAGATATTTCTCTTCTCTAGGCTTAATGCTGTTGTTTTCTTCAGCATGAAATGATAGAATCCATCACCTTCATCTCTCGGTAAAAGATGGACAAGAACATGAGGAACTAATTGTCCAGCCGCGTTTCCTGAAGAAATGAGAACATTCATCCCTACGGTAACCATCCCTTTCTGAATCTGTTTACAGAGTTGAGGAATTAACCCGAAAAAATGCCGGCTATCTTCGGGAGGGATATATGGAGTAATAGGATAATGCTCTTTTAGAAAATAAACAATATGGCCTTTGACTACCGGATAGATATCAAGAACTGCTTCCGTCTTATTGTCAGAAAAAGCTGTTTTTGCCGATATTTCTTTAGACGTGATTTTACAATAGACACAGTTCTTCTTTTGCTCGTTGATCTGAGCTTTCATTTCTGGAGTTAGCTGCATATTCCGGGAAAAATGAGCTCTCTTTTATAAGAATTATTCAATTATTTTTAGAATGGGTGTTTATGATAACATCTTTACGATAAAATTCTCGTGATGAGAGACTCTGAGAGACTATAAGAGTAACGTAACATCTATTTTAAAAAGAATCTTCGCAGTAAGATAGATTATGATTTATCCAATCCATAAACGCTTCGGATACTAACAATGTTTGCCTATCACGCGCCTTCGCTGTTTCCAGCAAGTTTACACAAGCCAGACTTCACTTCCGTAGGAAATGCTGCCCATCTTGTAGCGTTATAGGTATTACTTCCGGAAGTAACTTCTTGATGCGCTCTTACAGCTTCATCAATCGTTACCAATCTGCTTTCAGGATTATGAGCTTGGAATGTATAGTGACAGAGCATTTGCAGATCTCTCGGCAAATAGGTAGGATTGATAGGATAAGAATCTGTACTTCCAAGTTGTTTAAGTGAAATCGGCCGAGATTTACCTAATATAAAATCTATAGCTTCATCATCAAATCTTAGGTCAAGAGGTTTTACTGGTTCTCTAACCAGAAGTTCCGCATCTTTTCTTTCTAACCCTTCCATGATTATTGTTTCTAAGATGTTAAATAATGGACTAGCATAATCCATCTGGATATTATCCATTGTAAATAAGCCAGCCATTATCGATGAGACTCTTCTAGCAGAACTGCTCAGAAAACCGCGCAGAACATTTTGTTCCTGAGGACTCGTCCAAAATATTTTGTCGGCAGAATCAATAAGATAAAGAAAAGTACGGTCTTCATGCTCTTGATAGAGATGTTCTAATGATTCCCTGGAACTTCGCCTTTTTCTTTTAGGAGAGCCCAAGTGTAATTTTTTCAACTGGTCAACAGTTCCCCTATACAACAGGTCAAACAATTGATCCATTTTCTCGATAGGACCATCAATGCCTGTACTTAAGTTTACATAAACTGGAAGAGAATCACCTTGTTCCTCATGTCGGCGCAAAACCGCTTGAAGCATGGCAGTTTTACCTGCACCACGATAACCATACAACCGGACACTATTTGCTCCTTTCTGAACTAATCGAGTAACTAAGCTAGTAGAAACTGGTTCAAAATCTCCCATCTCTGCAGAAACATAACAATAAGGATTATCGCTCATTTTTCTAAACAACATCTAATCCCCAAAATAATACCTAATCAAAAAATATCTAATCAATAAAACTGCACCTAATATATCTTACTTCTTCTTGCTCTTTTCAACGTCTTTCGTTAACTTAAGTTTCTTAATCAGTTCTTTATATCTATTTCTAATTGTAACTTCAGTTACTCCAGCTACGTCAGCTACTTCGCGCTGAGTTCTTTTCTCACCGTGAATCAAAGAAGCAACGTATAAAGCAGCAGCAGCAATTCCCGTCGGACCTCGGCCAGAAGTTAACTCAATATCTCGAGCCATTTCTAAAATTTCGACGGCTTTTGACTGCGTTTCAGGAGATAATTTCAAAGCAGAAGCAAATCGAGGGATATAATCTGCAGGATTACTTGGCTTGATGCTGATGCCTAATTCTCGAGTTACAAAACGATAAGTTCTTCCAATTTCCTTCTTCTCAATCCCTGAAGCTTCACCCATCTCATCTAATGTTCGAGGAACTTCAT
>JACOZM010000081.1 GCA_016181345.1 Candidatus Woesearchaeota archaeon | reverse complement strand
TGTTGGCATGGAAGGATTATTAATTTATAAGTATCTTCTCTACGGAGAAGGGCAGATTGTAGGAGACTACATTTCTGGGAGAAAGAGATTCACGCACAAAAAAATAAGATAAACTAGAAAAGCAAAAAAAGATGAAACAAAAACGTATTGTCATCAAATTAGGAACAAACACTCTCACGACTGAAAAAGGTTCGTTAGACAGTGGTTACTTTTCAAGGATTGCTGAGGAGATTGTTCAATTAAAAAATGATGGTCACGATATTATTATCGTTTCTTCTGGAGCAATTGGAGCAGGAAAAGATACTCTGCATATCTCCGGAAAAATTCAAGACATAATTTTACGCCAAGCCTGTGCTGCCATTGGGCAGGATTTACTGATGAAGATGTGGAGACAGGTATTTTCTAAGTATAACATCAATGTTGCTCAACTCCTCTTGACGTACGATTCTTTTGTAAATAGGAAAGTCTATTTGAATCTAACTGAATCATTAAATAAGCTCTTAGAATTAGGAGTAATCCCAATTATCAATGAGAACGATGCTATTTCTACTCAGGAAATAGATGCCAGTTTCGGAGATAACGATAAACTTTCTGCGTTAGTTGCTTCCAAAATTGATGCTGATATTTTGATTTTATTATCTGACATTGAAGGGTTATATACAAGTAACCCTAAAGAAAAATCTAACTTTGGAAAGAAGCCGGAACTCATCCGTGAAGTGCAGAAAATAACTCCGGAGATTGAGCGAATGGGTGGAAAAGCGTCAATCAAAGGAACTGGAGGGATGAAAACAAAATTAGATGCGGCTAAACTATGTTCCTCGGCCGGAGTGGAGATGGTTATCACTCATGGCCGTATTGATCATGTTTTAAGAAAAGTTTTAGTTCATGAAGTAGGTACGAGATTCGTATCTTCTACGCGAATATCTCAGAAAGAGCGGTGGATTAACCTCGCTCCTGTTAAGGGGAAAATTATTGTTGATGAAGGAGCGTTTAAGGCATTAAAAGAAGGTAAAAGTTTGTTGCCAGCTGGTGTTATTAAGGTCGAAGGAGTTTTTGAAAAGAATGAAGTTGTTGAATTAGTCTGCAGCAGGAGTTTCGGGAAAGCAATTTCAGATTATTCTTCTATTCAATTAGAAAAGATAAAGGGAAAAAAAGGCGAGAAGATTGTATTTAAGAGAGAGAATTTTGTTTGGGTGTAAATTAAAGTTGTTAATCCGTTTATAATATTCTACGTTTACTCATGAGTGAATGATTAAAATTTTATCCCCTAATAATTTCCTACCCCTAGAATAAATAGGGATAAAGGAGTAATAAGATAAAGAGAGGTAGTGACCTGTCCTACGGACTCAGGTGGTAATATCCGCAACAACTTAAAGCAAACCTTTTTAAACAAAATTAGCTTTGCATTAATATGTCAAACAACACAGTAACATTACACAGGGTTCTTAAATCAGCCCCTGAAAAGATATTTCGTGCCTTTACTGATAGTCATGCCTATGCATCCTGGATACCTCCTTATGGATTTGTGTGTGTTGTCCATAAAATGGATGTGCGTCCAGGTGGAGAATACAAAATGTCTTTTATCAATTTTTCCACTGGCAATGGTCATTCCTTTGGCGGAAAGATTTTAGAAATAAAACACAACGAATTCCTAAAATACACTGATAAATTTGACGATCCTAATTTACCTGGAGAAATGACTACTTCGATTTTGCTTAAGAAAGTTTCTTGCGGTACAGAACTTAAAATAATCCAAGAAGGTATTCCATCGGTTATACCTATAGAAATGTGTTATTTAGGGTGGCAGGAATCGTTAGAGAAATTAGCAAAATTAGTTGAACCAGTTATTCCAGATGCATAATCCTATTTGCATTTCATTTTTTCTTAAAACTATTCCTTCCCTGTGATAAGGTTTTTTGCCGTGATAATTTGGACATAATTCTTTCTATCCTAATTTTGGCGATTTCTCCTAAAAATGAGGGTATTGATGATTAATAAGTGGCCAATAATGACTTAATTACTAATCACGAATCATACTGGAAATAAAAGCAAAATAAACATCACACAAGACAAACCGTAATATCTCTTAAAATGCTCGTATAAAACCTTAAAACTATAAAATAGCTTAGCCACTCCCGCACTGGACAAGTGCGGATGAAGTTTATATAGGAAAGTATCGGAAAAATGGGAAGAGTGGAAAATAACCAAATCATTAATGTTGATCACCTTAGGAACAAGATTTATACTATTAGAGGTCGGCAAGTAATGCTAGATGAGGATTTAGCTGAATTATATAATGTAAAAATAAAACGCTTAAATGAACAAGTTAGAAGAAACATTGAACGATTTCCTTTTGAATTTATGTTTCAATTAAATGGATTAGAACATAATTCTCTAAGGTCGCAAATTGCGACCTTAAACAAAGGCAGAGGAATACACCGAAAGTATTTACCTTATGCTTTCACTGAACAAGGGGTGGCTATGCTTTCTGGTGTTTTGAAAAGTGACACAGCTATAAGAGTAAGTATTCAAATTATACAGGCTTTTGTTGCGATGAGAAAATTTCTCATTTCTAATGCTCAGATTTTTCAAAGGTTAGATGTAGTAGAAAAGAAGCAGATCGAACAAGATCAAAAATTTGAGGAGATATTTGATGCCATCCAAAGTAAGGATATAAAGCAAGAGAAAGGCATATTTTTTGATGGTCAGATCTTTGATGCTTATATCTTTGTTTCAGATTTAATTAGAAGTGCTAAACATTCAATCATATTAGTAGACAATTATATCGATGATTCTGTTTTAACCTTATTTAGCAAACGGAATGCTAATGTAACCATGACTATTTTCACTAAAGAAATCTCGAAACGATTATCTCTTGATTTAGTAAAATATAATTCACAATATCCTCCTATTGAAATTAAGGAGTTTACTCAATCGCATGACCGATTTCTAATAGTAGATAATCGGGAAGTGTATCATTTTGGAGCTTCATTGAAAGATTTAGGTAAAAAATGGTTTGCATTCTCCAAATTTGACAAAGAAGCGTTTAAACTACTCGACAAATTAGGGTTGAAATAAAGGAGCAAATTAAAGAGATAGAATTAAAAAGTAAAGAGAAGAAAAAAGAAAGTTAGGTTAATAACACCATGCTCAAGAACTTTACTCCCCGTTTGTACCAGCAGACTATCCTAGGCACAGCAGCAAGCTTTAACACTCTAGCTGTCTTGCCAACAGGATTAGGAAAAACTGCTTTAGCCTTCTTATTGGCTGCTCAACGCCTTCACCATTATCCTAATTCGAAAATATTAATGCTTTCTCCAACTAAGCCGTTATGCGAACAGCACGTTGACACATTTAAGCAGCATCTTGACATTCCAGAAGAAAAAATAGTCTTATTTACCGGAAGCGTTACTCCGGAAAAGCGAGCTGAACTCTGGAAAGGAGCTACAATTATCATCTCTACTCCTCAAGGATTAGAGAATGATGTTATCAATAAAAGAGTGAAGCTAGAAGAAGTTTCTTTGCTTGTTTTTGATGAAGCTCATCATGCTACGGGAGATTATTCTTATGTCTGGCTGGCACAGCAGTATGAAAAATTATCGAACCACGGACGTATTTTAGCCTTAACAGCTTCTCCGGGAAGTGATCTAGAAACTATCCAAGAAGTGTGTAAAAATCTCTTGATTGAAAAAGTAGAAGTTAGGACAGAGAAAGATCCTGACGTTCAGCCGTATATTCAAAAAATGAACAAAAATTGGGAGAAAGTAGATTTTCCTGAAGAGTTTAAGAAAGTTCAGACGTTCTTAAAACAGTGCCGAAAAAGCAAACTATCAGAAGCTCAACAATATGGCTATGCTAAAAGCTCAGAGATGACCAAAGGGGAATTACTAGGATTACAGGGAGAATTACAAAAGAATATTTCTGAAGGAAATCGTGACTTTGAATTATTAAAAAGCATCTCCTTGGTTGCTGAAGCCCTTAAGGTTGAACACGCCCTAGAGCTTCTAGAAACTCAAGGGATTGTTCCATTAAATAAATATTTCCAGAGGTTGCTTGCAGAAGCGTTAACTTCAAAGATAAAAGCAGTAAAGAATCTCTCATTGGATGAAAATTTTAAAGCTTCAGCATACTTAACTGCAGAGTTAGCCGAGAAAGGAGTCCAGCATCCAAAATTAATCCGCCTTAAGGAAATCATCAGTGAAATTATTATTAAAAACAGCGAATCGAAAATTATTATTTTCACTCAATTCCGTGATTCGGCTGAAGAAGTTATTAAACAAATTTCTGGATTAAATATTAAGACCCATATCTTTGTCGGCCAGGCTAAAAAAAATGGCCTTGGTTTTTCTCAGAAACAGCAAAAAGAAATATTGGATAAATTTAGGAATGGGGAGTTTAATGTTTTAGTCGCCACGTCTGTTGCTGAAGAAGGACTGGATATCCCTAAAGTGGATAAGGTCATTTTCTACGAGCCAGTTCCTTCAGCCATTCGCGCCATTCAGAGAAGAGGAAGAACAGGAAGATTGGAAGAAGGAGAAGTAACCCTGTTAGTAACCGCTAATACTCGAGATGAAGGCTACCGCTGGAGCGCCCATCATAAGGAAAAAAGAATGTACCGGAATCTCGATCAGATTAAAAAAGAATTTTCGTTGACGAAGAGTTTGGGCGACAATTTTTCTCATTCTGAAGATACTAACAAGGAAAAATATACTGACGAGGGGAAAACTACCTTGCAGAGATTTATTCCTGAAGAACAGGTTGTTTCCATCCTTGCTGATCATCGAGAGAAAGACAATAAAATTGTCAAAGAATTAATTGATTTAGGTGTTTCGGTCCGAACTGGACAGCTAGTTTCTGCTGATTATCTCGTTTCGGGAAAAGTAGGTGTTGAATTAAAGAAAGTTCCTGATTTTGTCAATTCTATCGTTGATGGAAGACTTCTTGGCCAGGTCAAGGATCTGCGAAGCAACTTCGACAAAGCAGTAGTGATCATTGAAGGGGAAGAAGATATCTATTCTATCCGTAAGGTTCATGCTAACGCTATTCGTGGAATGTTGGCTTCGATCGTATTAGACTTTTCCGTGCCTGTCCTTTACACCAAGAATCCAAGAGATACTGCTGCTTTATTAGCAGTTATGGCCAAACG
>JACOZM010000080.1 GCA_016181345.1 Candidatus Woesearchaeota archaeon | reverse complement strand
TCACACGTACAGCCTGCAATTGTATAGGTCTTGATTTGCGGGGAAACCATCTTGTTTGCCGGCAGAATATCATAATAACAATGATAAACTAAAGGATCAGGAACAAAAGCATACGTCGATGCATCTACAATTACTTTTTCCACTTTCGGCAGTTTTTTGTTAGAAACTACTTTTGTTAATCCAATTCCTGCAGTCATAACAATTGATTTTCCAGGTTCAAAGATTAAGGTAAGCCTGGGTAGGCCATATTGTTTTAACAGCTTTGTAAAATGATTGGAGAACTTCTCTCCCATGTCTTCAACAGAAAATTCTTTATCTGATTCAACAGGAAATCCCCCTCCTAGATCAATATATTTGATATTTGCTCTATTTAGAGTAGCATACTTAGCTAATTTGATCAGTTTTTCAGCGGCAATAAAGTAAACTTGAGGAGTTGTGATGTATGCTCCATGAAAATGGAATCCTACAAGATCGAGATTATCAGATTTAATTGCAAAATTGATTGCATTTTTAACTTGAGTGATGGGAATTCCATATTGATGGTCTCGAGTACTATATTTTCCTAGCGTAATTAATGGATTGACTCGAATAAATGTCTTAATTTTGGTGTCTAATTTTTTTCCTACTTGTTCCATCCGTCGTAATTCTTCAATAGAATCTGCAGTAATGCTCTGAACTCCTATCTTTGCCGCAAAATAGATGTCTTGTTCTGACTTATAGAGATTAGTATACGTGATTTGTCCAGGATCGAAGTCCGCCAGTAATCCGAGGATGATTTCTCCAACACTGCTTGCATCTAATTCACAACCTTCTTCACGGACAATTTTGAGGATCTCTAGATTTGAATTAACCTTGCTGGCATATTGTACTCGGAGCTTTGGATAAGGTATTGCTTTCTTAAATAACCGTAACCGTTCTCTAATTTTCCTCTCGACGATGATATATGCAGGAGTTCCTACTTTTTTTACTAATTCGTCTGCCCACCATCCTTCGATCTTGAGCATTCCTTTATTAGTATAAGTTAAATAATTCCATTGGCTTTTGATGTTATATTTGCTTATCTTTTTTTTAGGGGCTTTTGCTTTCACGTTTTCCTCGCAATTAGGTTTTTATAAATTCATCTTCCTATTTCTTCTCGCCTACGACCATCTTTAGCCTTCTATCTAGCACTATCCTTACTTGAAGAAAGAGCTTCTCTTGATGCTTCGTATCGTTGTATGGTTGTCTTCACGTTGTTATGATTGTTCACTTTTTTTAATGATATTATCCAACTAGGTTGTTCAACAACATTCTCAGGCAGAATTATATTGCCATCAATAAAATGCAGTCATTGAAAAACTATTATCATTTATAAAGATTTCTTTTTATCTAATAAACCTAGACATAATAAACCTAGACACATTAGACCTAGGTACTATCTACTTAGACACTGGATATAAATACTCTGACCTTAGACCTTCTGCCCTTAGACAAAAACAAAAAAGAATTTCTTACCAAAAATTTTAAATAACAAGAAGAATGTTTCTGCTCTAATTCGTACAAATTACTTATTATTTCTACGGGTTGGAGTTGAAATTTATGTCAGTTAAGAAAGGAGATAAAGTACAGATCGACTATGAAGGGAAATTGGAAGATGGAACTGTTTTTGATGCTTCCTCGAGGCATGGCCAGCCATTAGAGTTTGAAATCGGTTCTGGACAAGTTATCAAAGGCTTTGATCGAGTTTTGGGTATGAAAAAAGGCGAGGAAAAAATCATCACTATTCCTCCTTCAGAAGGTTATGGCGTGCACAACCCCGAATTGCTGAAGAAAATCCCTCGCGAACAGCTGCCGAAAGATAAAGAGCCTCAGCCTGGAATGGTTTTAGCCTTAGGCACTCCTGACGGCAAGAGATTTCCTGCTACAATCACAAAAGTTGATGCTAAAGAGATTACGGTAGACTTAAATCATCCTTTAGCAGGAAAAACATTGAAGTTTAAAGTGAAGGTTGTGGGAGTGAAGTAATTTTCTTGTAATTTTCCCTGCTTTTTTTCCTTCTCCATTCTATTTTTTTCTTTTAGGTATCTGCCTTCAGTAATCTTTATATTCCCTTTCCTCTTCCTAGCAGAACATGAAGCGTAGGGTAAAAATAATCTTAAGTTTAGGTTCTATTCTTTTAGCGATGGCGTTGCTATCTATTACTATGGGGAGAGATCTTATAAATGGAGAGGAACCATCCTTAGTTTCATTTGGTATCATCAATTTTGCAGGGTATTTATTTATGATTCTTTTGCCAGTAGAGAGCTTAGTTCCAGTCTATCAAGCTCTCGGCTATAATGGCTTCCTACTTGGATTAATTGCTGTTTCTACTGCCATTCTTGCCCAGCCGATAAATTATGCTGTTGGTTATATGATGAGCAGCGAGGTCATTAAAGGACTTATTGGCGAGAAAAAGTATAATAAAATGGAGAGGTACATCCAGAATTATGGAAAAGTTGCAGTTTTCTTTTTTAATGTCACTCCTTTATCATCTTCCGTCTTATCTTTAGTAGCCGGAATGCTTCGCTTTAGATTTAGAAGCTTAATGCTGTATTCCCTTATCGGCCTAGTCATAAAATATTTAGCTCTGATTTACTTGTTTGGCTTGTTTTTTTAGACATCATTCGCTATTAAACATAGTTACTATTGCTCCACCTTAAAGAATATTGTTCAAAAACAAAAATATTATAAACTTCTAAAAACTAATCAGAATTATGGCCTGGTATCAAAGAACATTAAAGGACATGAAGAAAGCGATCGAGTCAGAAGACTGGGACAAAGTGAAAGTAATATTGCAGCAGCACAATCAAAGTCTAGACCGCGAAGCACCGCGAGTTGAGCACGATATTTCCGATATAAGTCTTCGAGTTAGTCAATATGGCCAGGATATGGACCAGATTAGAATAATGTTAAAAGCCCAGATAAGAGGAAGAAATGCCAAAGATGATATGTTATTGAAAGTTGAAAGCGCTATCAATCAAGCTTATTTCTTTGAGAGAACCATTCTTCATTTGATCAAAGAACGGAAGTTTATGAAATAATTTTCTTTTCTTTCAACAAATTCTTACCTATCTAATCCATCTCACATTCAGCTAAAGCTGCTAGTCTTGGTAAAGGCTGTTCTCCGGAATAGAGGCTGCCATTGACTTCCCAAGTTGGAAAACCTTTTACTCCTGCATTGATACATTCTTCTCGTCGTTCATCGCAATCTATATAATTGATGAGCTGAAAAGCATCGCCAAAAGCTTTCTTTTGGTTCTGACAATGCGGACACCATTCTGTTCCGTACATCTTGACTCCTTTTTCTGTCAAGCATTTAGCCAATGGCCCATTTTCTAAACTATTAACAGCCTCTAGATCATTGATATCAATTGAACTCTGTCCAGTTCCACAACCTACAATCAATAAACTAACTATCATCAAGATAACCATTGACATTTTTGGTATATTTTTCATCACGATAAATCTCCTTTTTTTGTTAACTGCATGATTTTAACTCTTATTTTCTCTCTTTCAACTAATTAAAGCTAATGAAAACATTGAATTGGATGAAAACAAGCCTTGCATCATCTTTCTCTTTCTAAGCCACGGCGGCTTCTCCAGTAAAAATAAGCATACTAAAGCAAAGAATCCATATCCTAAGAGTCCATAGAGAGACACGGGAATCGTGAATACTTGCGCGTATAGGCTGTTACTCACGGCGCTGCAAGAAAGAGTATCGTTAATATCACAGAAACTGCTTTTTTCTTGATAATAGATTCCAGTTAAATACACAGAAATAATAATACCAATTAAAGAAAGAAAAAAAATAATTTTTAATCTTGTCGTAGCCTTCATATTCAGCTCGTATCAATGACTATTTTTAAGGTTTCCTCTCCTTATTTACTTGCTTAGCTCTGCGTCAATGACTTGCTTGAAAGCTTCAAAAGGCTGTGCACCGCTTAAGGATTGCCCATTGATGTAGAATGCTGGTGTTCCTCGTACTCCTGCTTTTGAACCATCGTTCATATCCTTTCGAACTTCTCCGGCCATTGCTCCTGAATCTAAGCAGTCATTGAACTTAGTTGTATCTAAGCCTAATTCTGTGGCATAAGCTTTAAATGAATTTACTCCGCCACTCACACCTTTTCCAAAGAGAAGATCATGCATCTCGTAGTACTTCCCTTGTTCTCCAGCGCATTCTGCAGCTTCAGCTGCTTTTTGAGCTTGTGGGTGGAAACTTAGTGGAAAGTCTCTATAGACAAACTTCACTTTTCCTGTGTCAATATACTCTGCTTTTAGCTGTAGATAAGTCTGAGTGTAAAATCGCTCACAGAACGGACATTCGTAATCGCTGAACTCAACGATCGTTACTTTGGCATCGTCACTTCCTCGTACAGTATCATCATCAACTAATGTCTTCATGTCTACTACTGGACTAGGTGGTTGTGCTTGGCTAGGAGAAGGTTGATTTCCCACGACTGCTCCTGTTGGCGCGCTTCCTCCGGAACTACTCCCGGCAAGTTGGCTGACCATATAGAATGATAACAGCAAGTTTAATACAACTACAACCATTAAAAACTTCTGAAACCCATTCCACGTACTTCCAGTATTTGAGCTGGTGCTTTTGGTTTGCTCTTGTCTATGCTCTTGAGCTACTGGTTTACTATATTCTTTATTCACATCACTCTTTTGTTCTTCAAACATCTTTATTGTACCTCCCTATTTTTTAAATCGTTTATAAAGTATCGAATACTTTTAAACTAAAGAAAAATGTTTTCTATTCATTTTTCTTGTTTTCAATCAAGGAACTCTTTAATACATTAAAAGGATGGATAGCTCCGCACTTTCATCACTTTAAAATAATTTATCCCTGTTTTCAATGAATCTACAGCAAAATCTCCAATAAATTAAGATATCACTCTTTTTCTAAATATAGCCTTCTTTTGAAGGGTTAACTACTCTCTTTTTATATATTTTTATCTTCTAGTTGTATATATACGTCATCTATAATGGATACTCCAATCCAGAGTAAATCTTTCTCGTTCTTAAACTAGCATACCTTAAGTGTCATATCTTACATGTCATATCCAAAGCCTAGAGTTTCTTGCTTCTAAGCAGCAAGCTATTGGTAATGACGGAAACACTGCTTAACGCCATTGCCCCTCCAGCAATCATTGGGCTTAAGAGCGATCCCGTAAATGGGTATAACACGCCAGCAGCAATGGGGATGCCTAAGACATTATACACTAAAGCCCAAAACATGTTCTGCTTAATCTTTGCCATCGTTATTTTACTTAAGCGAATTGCTTTAGGGATATCTAATAGACTATTCTTCATCAACACGATATTTCCCGATTCCATCGCCACGTCTGTTCCGGAGCCCATAGCTATTCCAATATTGGCTTGAGCTAAGGCAGGAGCATCATTGATTCCATCTCCAACCATGGCTACATTTCCTTTCTGCTGAAGCTTTTTAACATGACTTGATTTATCTTCCGGCAGGACTTCTGCAAAGAAATGATCAATCCCTACTTTCTTAGCGATAGCTGCAGCTGTTCGTTGATTATCTCCAGTGATCATATAAACTTTTAATCCCAGCTTTTTTAATCTTCTGATTGCTTCAGGAGAATCCTGCTTGATCTCATCAGCAACAGCAATCAATCCCAACAACTTTTTCTCTTGGACGAGAGCCATCACTGTTTTTCCTTCTTCTTCTAATGCTTCAATTTGTTTCCGTTGAGAAGAAATATTTACTTTTAAGTCCTGCATCAATCTTTGGTTGCCAAGATACATCAACTTCTTCTCTATCTTTGCTTTGACTCCTTTTCCTACAATTGCTTGAAAGTTAACAACTTTTTTTAACGCAACTTTTTCCTGCTTAGCTTTATTGACGATAGCTTCTGCTAAAGGATGTTCAGAACTTTTTTCTAAACTGCCGGCGATTTCTAAGACTTTTTTTTCTGATAATTTTCCAAAGGCAATGATGTCCGTAACTTCCGGCTGGCCTTTGGTGATCGTTCCTGTTTTATCAAAAACGATTGATTTCAACTTATGAGCAGTCTCTAAAGCTTCTCCACCTTTGATTAAGATTCCTTGCTTCGCTCCCTTGCCCGTTCCTACCATGATGGCAGTAGGAGTAGCTAACCCTAAAGCGCAAGGGCAAGCTATAACGAGGACAGCTACAGCTGCAATCAAGGCAAAACTTAAGGCATAACCAGCAAAAACATACCAAACGACAAAGGTAAGGATGGCGATAAGAATCACGATTGGTACAAAATAGGCTGAAACAGAATCAGCAAACCTTTGGATGGGAGCTTTTTTACTTTGAGCTTCTTCGATTAATTTGATGATCCTTGAAAGAGTTGTTTCCGAGCCAACTTTAGTGGCTTTAAAGATAAAACTTCCTTGCTTGTTAATGGTCGAGCCAATGACGGAATCGTTTTTCTTCTTCTCTACTGGCAGGCTTTCTCCGGTGACTAAAGATTCATCAACAGCCGAATGTCCTTCGGTGATTATTCCATCAACGGGAACTTTTTCTCCTGGTTTTACGACGACAAGATCATCTTTCTGTACGTCTTCAATAGGAATTTTAACTTCTTTTCCTTTTCGGATAACTGTTGCTGTTTTTGCACCTAATTTCATCAGCTTGGAAATAGCTTCCGATGTTTTTCCTTTCGCTACAGCTTCTAGATACTTTCCGAAGACAACAAGAGTAATTAAGACGGCGGCAGCTTCAAAATACTGGTCTCCACTTTCTCCTAAAAACAAGATTGAGTATGCTGAAAAGAAGTACGCTGCGCTTGTCCCTATAGCGATCAACGTGTCCATGTTGGCGCTTTTATTTTTCAAAGAATGCCATGCTCCGATGTAAAAGAAGGAGCCAATATAAAACTGAACTGGAGTAGCTAAGGCCCAGATAATAAAGTCCCTGTAAGGAAGCTGCTCAGGCATGATAAACATTCCTAAAATCAAGGCAGGAAGAGAAAAAATCGTGCTAATCAATAATTTTAATTTTAACTCGGCAATCTCTTTATGTTTTAGTTTAGCTTCAAGATTTTTATTGTCTTCAGTAAGGATATTAGCTTGATACCCTTTCTTTTTGACTGCATTTATTAAAGAAGTTTCATTTGTAGATAAAGGATCATATTCAACGGCTGCCTTTTCTGTAGAATAATTAACATTGGCAGAAATAACTCCTTGCTCTTTTACTAAAGCCTTAGTGATGATCGTTGCACAGCTGGCACAATGCATTCCAGTAATCTTTAAATCAATTTTTTTCATAATAGCCCCCAGTTATTATCCCTTCATTATTTTTATTCTAATCATTCTGTCTATTATCAATTCATTGTTCTTATTCTAATAATTCTGTTTATTCTTTGTTTTAGGTTTAATTATCACTTTCTTGCAATAGTCATAAAGGAAAAGATAAACTCTTTCTTTTGCTCATAGTCCCTTAACCCCGCCTCTTTGAAGAGATTGACCATCTCTTGTTTAGTATTTACTTTTACGCATCCTGGCTCTAGTTTTACTAACAACGGATTAAAAATTCCAAAATCAACATCTACAATAATAATTCTGCCTCCTTGCTTACATACTCTTTTCATCTCCGATAACGCTTTTTCTTGATGATGATAATGATGAAACGCTTCAGTCGAGATAACATCATCAAAGGAGCTATCAGGGTACGGTAACTCATGGACATCACCCTTAGTTAAAGTTAAGTGTTGTGATTCTTCATTTGAAGCTTGTAGTTTTTTCCTAGCTTTATTTAACATCTCTTCAGAGATATCAATCCCATAAAGATTTGACATTCCTCTCTTTTGTAATTCTAGCAAAAGCTCTCCAGTACCACAGCTAATATCCAATATCCTAGATTCTTTCTTAAATCCAAGGCCTAAAACGGATTTATTAAATTTTTTCATCCAATATTTTACTAACAGAGAATCATAATGGTTTGCTACTCGGTTAAATAATCTCTTATTAATAACAATATTATCAATACTACCTTTTATTGTCTTGTTAATTCTTCTTGATCTCAACTTAATGTTTTTAGGGATATCTTTCATGTTCTTGCTCTTTTCATGAACTTTTTTTTTCTTTCATTCTTTTTAAAAATAAAAAAATATGATAAAAATATAATAAACAAACCTATCACAATCAGGCGGACTTCCTATCCTACAACCACCCTTCCAGTCATTTCTCGATGTCCATCTCCGCAGTAGATATTACAGCGGAAGTTAAATATTCCTACTTTATCAGCAGTAAATGTAACTGAGGTTTCTTCTCCAGCTGAAACTGTCGTTGTAGAAACACCTAATTCTGGAATGGAAATCCCATGAAATCCACTTTCACTTACTAATCGAAGAGTTACTGTTTCGCCTTTCTTCACTATAATCTCACTTGGTGTAAATCCAAAATTATAGGCTTTGATGACTACTTCTCTTGCTTTCTGATCGTCAGAAATATCTCCCACAACTAGCCCTGTTCCTTCGTTTCCTTCACTTCCTTCGCTTTTTCCACAGCCAAGAATACTTAGGCTGATCATAACTACTAAGCTCAACAATAGAGCTATTTTTCCTACGTTCATTTTTTTATTCATACCTCTCCTCCATTTATTGATCATGATAATCCCAAATCCCTATTGGCTATATAATTTTCTAATAAATTTGACTACGACAGCAT
>JACOZM010000079.1 GCA_016181345.1 Candidatus Woesearchaeota archaeon | reverse complement strand
TTTTCCGTATCATTTCTCTTGTGATGATCATGATCTTGGTGATTATGGCCATGACAAAAAGAGAATTCTCCTTTATTCATCTTTGAAAGAATCCAAAAAATAAGCACTATTGCCCCTACCCAAAATATAATCATAAATACCATTCCCCATCCTCCACCCCAATATGGGCTTAAACATGTAAATACCATTTTAATTCCTCTTCTTAAACTTCTTAAAGTCTGGATATCAGCTACCCAGCATTACAGTGTATAATTGAAACAGCTTATAAATAGTGAGGTGAAACTAGTTTCCTATGGTTTCCATAACGATTTTCCTGAGTTTTTTAGAACTAATTCTTGACTAAATAACAGAAATTGGTGAAGCTGACATCCAGAAGGAATAATTTTTGGTCTGTTCAGCAATAGACTAAGCAATAGAGATGAATTAGTGGTAACTAAAAGTAATGTATCAACTTATAGCCTATAAACACTCCTATAACCCCAGTAGACTGACCACTTATTCTTCTCTGGGTTCAAGACTCCAAGATCAAAGGAAGAAAGTTCATCAAATTTTAGGCTAAGATCTAATTTCCTATTATTATTTTTTGTTATGATCATGGTAATTCTACTTTTTGTTTTTCCACTCTCCTTTTTAATCAGACGTTTATATATTATGTCAAATCCTCTGTTATAAACATCTTTAATAAATCTCCTTAATGGATAGATTTTATTATCTTTGTAGATTATGAATCTTGGAGATACAAAATCCAAGCAGTCAGGAACATCTTCTGTTCGAGCATCAATATCAAGGAATGCTTTTCCTCCTGGTTTCAATGCTCTCCAGACTTCTTCTAATAGTTGATCTTTTCTATCAACATATTGGATAGCAACTTGGCTATAGATCAAATCAAAGCAATTATCTTTAAAATCCAATCGATTAGCATTAGCAAAATGAATTATTGGGAGCTTAATAGTCTTTATTTCAGAAGGGGTAAATATTCTGTGATACGTGCCAGTTGCTTTTAAACTACTAGTTCCTCTCATGGCTCCCCATGGTTTTTTATTTATACCATGAAGTTCAATGTCTGGGAAGATTTTTCTAAGTTGCATTAAAACTCTTCCCTCCCCACAGCCAATTTCTAAGACCGATATTTTTTGATGAACTTTAAATCTTGACGCAATTGTTTTTTCTAAAATATTTGGAGAAAACTTCTTATTAAAAACTGCTAAGTCTCTTGTTCGAGAAAAATGACCTCTTTTTAGATCTCTTCCCATCAATCTAATTAAACTTCAATTATATATAAAAGTGCCGATAGATCATTAACATCACTACCTCTTCTTTATACTATATTTTCTAGCATAAGTTTATAAACAAAGTGCAATAATCTAAAATTATGGCTAAATTTAGAGCAGAACGTTCAGAGAAAAGAGATCGTGGAGAAAGAACTCCTCGTTTTAGTATGGACTCTGCCGACCGTTTTTCCCGTCCTCGAAACCGCCGTGATGGTGGAGATAGAAGGTTTGGCCGAGATGGCCCTCGAAGAGACCGTTCTCGAAGTGAAGGGAGCCGTCCAGGGATGCATTCAGTAGTTTGCGACAAGTGCGGCAGCCGTTGTGAAGTTCCTTTTGTTCCTACTGGTGACAAGCCAGTATATTGTAGTGATTGCTTTAGAAAAAATGATTCTGGATCAGGAAGAAGCGGAAGCCGAAGCGACTCTGCTCCAAGCAACTTTTCCGCAGAATTACAGCAGATTAACAAGAAGCTAGATCGTATTATTGAAGCTTTAGAGCTGGAATAGTTCTTCAATGTTCTTAAGGTATTTAATATTCTTATTTTTCTACCTCTATCTTGATGCTTAATTATAATTATTTTACAAAATTATTTAACGGAAGATTGCAATGATAAACTTCTTTTTAATAAATTTTCTGATAGGGGATAAAATGCTTATAGAATGAGGGTTATCTTCTACCTCACAACAACCATATTGGTCATCCCTCGTCTTTTCCGTTCAATGAGTCCTTTTCCTTGTAACCTATCAAGGATTCGAGATATTTTTACTTTTGTTAACTTTGTTTCTTTAATGAGATCGGACTGATATGTTGCGCCATCGTCTCTTAAAATAATACTCATTACTTGTTTTTCTTCTTCATCAAGATTCTGTATTTTCTGCTGTACTTGTTCATCTTTTTCTTCAGGAGTTAATACTTTTGAAGCATCCTGATTAATGTGATGATGTGTTTCCTTAATAATCTCCCTTTGGATAATTTTCTCTTCATCCTTCATAAAAAAGACCATAAATACTCCTACTAATGCTAATATTCCCATCAAACTATAACTGATCATTTTTTGTGTCCTTAGCGTAGCATGCATTGGACACATTTTTCCATGCGTACAGGTAGTATCTACGATCTGCTGAAGGGCTTGATTAAATGACATAACTACAAATAGAAATAAAATTACTACGCCAATGATCAAATATCCAACATGTCTATTCTTCATAATGAGGGAAATTTATCTGATTCTTTAAAAAATCTATGCTCTTAAATGGATATTTTTGAAGATAACTCCAACAGAGATCATATGGACAAAAAAAAGTCCGGTGAAAATATATCATCTGAAAAAGAAGGTAAAAAAAACAAACACATCTCAAAAACTAATCCTTTTGCTCAGGACAGGTGAAACATCTTCCTTTTGGGGTTAAATACGACCGGCAGCAAGGAAGAACTTCTTTTTTACTCTCCTGAATCTTGTAATCCTCGGGAGTCACATCCTTCGTCATATTTCTCCAGTTCGTCTAGGATTTCTTCAAATGTCGGCTTTTTCGAACTCTTTTTATGGTGAGTAGTATTTTCTTGGACAGTTTCTTCTTCTTTAGTCACTACGTTGTTGCTATGTTCCTTCTCTTTGGAATCTTTCATGTTCTCTACAACCGGATTTTGTTGTTAATAGTGCTTCTCTCTTTACACTAATCTATTTTTTAGCTTCCAGATAATAGCTGTTCACTTGCTTCCAATTGATGATTTTCCAGAAGTTTTCAACATATTCAGGACGTCTATTTTGATATTTTAAGTAATAGGCATGCTCCCAAAGATCTAAACATAGGACTGGAGTTTTCCCTTCACTTAATGGAGAATCCTGATTCGGAGTGTTCATAATTTCTAAAGATCCTCCATGCCCCTGCCCCGTACCGTGATGATTAACAACAAGCCATGTCCATCCGCTGCCAAATACTCCTAAGGCCTTAGCATTAAATTCTTCTTTAAATTTTTCAAAACTTCCCCATTTTCCTTCAATAGCTTTAGCAACTTCTCCAGAAAAAGGAACATCTTTCTTTAAGACAGTCCAGAAAAAAGAATGGTGGTAATGCCCTCCTCCAAAATTTCGAACTATCGTTCTTATCACTTCTGGAACAGAACTCATATTTTTCAAGATGTCTTTAATATCTTTATTTTCTAATGGTGAACCTTCAACAGCTTTAACAAACTTGTCAAAATAAGCTTGATGATGTTTGTCATGATGAATTTTCATTGTCTGCTCGTCGATATAAGGTTCTAAAGCAGTATATGCATACGGTAACGGTTCTAAGGTTTTCATTTTTTTCTCCTCTCTTCTTTTAACTCTGTTGTTAAGCTTTTTTAGTCTTCTTTTAATCAATATTCAATAAATTTTTTGTTTAATTAAAAATATCCTATTTAACTAAACGAACTTCCACATCCGCAGGTTGATTTTGCTTTAGGATTACTGATTCTAAATCCCGAATCATTTAATGTATCAAGATAATCTATTTTAGATCCTTGCAAAACTTCTAGACTATGTTGATCAACAAAAAACTTGACTCCTGAAACAGTAATCACTTTATCATCTTTCTTTTCCTCTTTTTCAAAAGAAAAGCTATACTTTGATCCTGCACATCCTCCGGCAGTTACTCGTACTCGGAGAGCGACATACCCTGCTTTCTTTGATAAGAGTTCTTTAGCTTTTGCAGCAGCATTCTCTGTAATGGTTAATTCGCTGTTTCCTTCAGTTTTAGGGATAGCATCATTTAGCTTTTTGACAATTTCTGCTACTTCTTCGTCAGTTCTGCCGTGTCCCATCAATCCTTGTTCAATCGTTTCAAAATAAGCTGCTCCACAGCCTACACAATGAACTCCTTCTTCAGTTAAAATTTCTGCTAATGAAGGGAATTTCTGCACTAATTCTCCTATCGTCATATCTTTATGTACTGCTTCCATATTTTCCTCCATAGCCTTTAGAAAAGGCTATTACCCAAAATGTGCGACATTCATTCACTTCGCTCATTCAATCGCACTATTAAATCTTACCAACAAGATTCAATCCTGGTTTTAGCGTCTTTTGTCCTGGCTGCCAGTTAGCTGGGCAAACTTCTCCACCATGTTCTCGGACAAATTGCGCTGCTTTGATTTTTCTAAGCAATTCATCACTGCTTCGGCCGATACTGTTATCATGCAATTCAAATGCTTTTAAAATTCCATCAGGATCTATGATAAACGTTCCCCGTAAAGACAATCCTTCTTCAAAAATATATGTTCCATAAGCTTTGCATATTTTTCCTGTAGGATCAGCAACCATTGGAAACTTTATTTTCTTAATTGTCGGAGAATTTTCCCACCAAGCTTTGTGAACAAAAACAGTATCAGTGCTTACCGATAATAATTCTACTCCTAGTTGTTGAAATTCAGGGTACTTATCAGCTATATCACCTAATTCTGTCGGACAGATAAAGGTAAAATCTGCCGGATAAAAGAACAGAACTACCCATTTTCCTCGATAATCTCCTAAATCAATATGCTTGACAGCATCGTTATGAAATACTTCCGCTTCAAATAATGGAGCAGGCTTATTAATCTCTAAATATTCTTCTTCTTGGCAACATCCCATGTTTTTTCCTCCAATTCTTCTAGTGTATCTTTATTCTTTTTTTTTACTATTTTTTTTAAACACTATTATTCTTAGTAATTACTACCTCTGCTATTACAATTATTACATTTTTTTGTCAACTTTGTTTTGTTTGATTTGACCAATCATTCTTTGAGTCTAACAATCCCTTGTTTAATCCTGCATTGGCAGGCATATCGGTGAGTTTCATCAGCAAAAAGATCTCTCTCCTTATCGTTGATCGGGAATAAATTTTCTTTTCCTTCTATAAC
>JACOZM010000059.1 GCA_016181345.1 Candidatus Woesearchaeota archaeon | reverse complement strand
TTCTGTTTAAGGGATAATCACTCTTCTATCCGGAACAACTAAAAGTGGCTCATCGCCTGTAGCATAGACGTTTACTTTTCCATTAGCAATCTCAACTTTGGACTGGAAGGTAACTCGTTCTCCTCGCCGTAGAGAATCTTGAACTGCAAGATGATGATACATCCTTTCAAAATCTTCTTTGGTTTCTTCAAAGGTTAAGAAAAGCGTAGGAAAGCCGATATCTTCTAACTGTTGATAGACATAGAGCGGTCTTTTTCGAAGTACTCTGAATTTTGGCCGTCGTTGATCGAATAAATTGTTCTCTGTGCCGAAGAGAAGATAAGCTAACGTTACACCATTATACATTTCTCGTAATGGTCCGATGACATCTTTTTTGAGATGGTCTACATCGATATCTATTGCTCCTGTTTTTACTTCTAGGACAACAAGCATATTTCTATGATAACTAAATAATCCATCTAATTCTGCTCTTAATCTTGAATCTAACGGTTTTCCCCCTTTTTCAGAAATAACCATGTTTGGATAGTCATAAACACATAATTCTAAGTTATCTCTGCTCGCAACAACATAGCCATCTCTCCTGCTGAACCCTCTTCTGAATAAACCTTCTTTTCTTAATGTGGGCTTAATCCTGTTCAGCAATCTCTTGGTATTTCTCCATGCAACTCTTTCCGCTAAGTCAGCAATGACATTATGTCTAGTTTCCGATGTGAATCTATGTGGGCTATGGATAAGATCTGCTAACGTGTAAAGGGGATATCTTCTTCCGCTAATGGTATATTCAATTAATGGCTGAGTATGGTCTTGCTCGGAAGTAAAGTTATGGAGACGATATTTTCCTCTATTCGCATGAGTCCTAGTAACAGAATAAATAGGTTCTTCTCCTTCTTGTGGAGTCCATTCCCTAGGTCCAAAGGCAGATAAGTCGGGGTATTGCCCCGTCAGTTGTCTTCTCATAGGTTATTTTTTTTATCTCTACTTAAAAATTATCTGGAGATATTTTTAAATTCAACACTTATTAACTAAGAACTAAATTCAAAATAAAAATTCCTATCGCAACAGAATTATGCGGCATTATACCTCAGAAAGAAATAAAACTACCATCCTCTCCACTTCAGATCTCTTTTTTTCTCTTTGACCAGCTTATTCAAACCAATTTTTTTTGCTTGAAAGAGGTATTCATGAGCAATTCTCTTCACACGAATTCCATTGATATCTGCATCGTCTTGAAAAAACTCATATTGGTCTATTAATTTTTCAATAATGTCTGCTTGTGCTTCTAGATTGACGCGGGCTAGACTAGGAGTAGCTACTTGCCGTTCATACTCAAGCTCTTTCAGGCTTTTTAATAGCTCTTTAATAGTTTTCACGCTTTGAGGAATCTCATTTAGAAAATCTTGGATTGCTTCGATATTCTCCGGAGTTTCTGACTTTTTCTTTTCTTCCTCTTTTTTGAAGATCCTCTGCCACCATCTCCATTCGTAAAACTTCATACTTTAAATCAATTATTCCATACATATAAATCTTTCGAGAATGTGTATGTGCATAGCCGCCAAGAAGTCATCAAGAGAGAGTAGTTCTACCAAAGAGTACAGGCAAAAAATCTTTAACTCTTATCGAGCTCTCTTTTCTACCTTAACAGCAAATTTTTTGTCTTGATGACGGCGCTATGCACATACGAGATATTAGTAACTCTCTTATCTCACTATCAATCACGTCAGTGAAACCTATAAACTATATGCATTTTTCAAAACCTTTTTAAATAATCAATTTTCCAGAGAACAGATGAACAATAGGGGGAGTTTAGCAATCAGTTTTGTAGCTATTGTTGCTGCTATCATTATCTTATCTTGGTTCTTAATCGGAGTTTCGGCACGAGAATGCAATAGAAATGCTGAATGTTCTGCAGACTCCTATTGCGGTGCAGATCATAGTTGCCACCAGTATCCAGAAACTATCCTCCTCAGACAGACAAATTTTTTTCCTTCAGTATTAATTATGGGCATTTCGGTGATTATCGCAGCCCTCATCTTTAGAAAAAGATAAACTTCTTCCGTAAACTATTTAAATTAATTGTGTTTCTACTCTAAAATGAATAAAAAAGGAAGTATCACCATTTCTATTATTGCTTTAGTTTTAGTCGTTCTTGTCATCTTGGTATATCTGGGAAATACGTTCAATCAAGGATGCAAGAATAACTCTGAATGTGGTGATGATTCCTATTGTGGTGCAGATAATGAATGTCACCAATATCCTCCTCAGGTTATTGTTAAAGAGAACAATTATATTCCTGCAGCTATTATCTTTGGTGTTTCGATCATTACTGCTGCTTTAATTTATAAGAAGAAGCAGAACGACGAATCACATTAAACCGAGTATCTGAGAATAATTATAACACCACAGAAAATTATAACCATAGAGAAATTATAAAAATAAAAAAAATTCTAATCTTTTTAATTTAATCTTTAATTTTTAAACATCTAACAATGAGTGGTCACGCCTAATTGCTCACAAATTTTTTGTTCGGCGTCAGTTAATTTCTTATAATTCTTGCGTACAAAATGCTCAAATTCCTCGTCGATATTCATCTGAAAACCACCTCTCGCGCTTCATGAAAATAAACCATAAAAGCAAAAAGTGAGAAACATTTAGTCTTTATAAATTTTCGTCATTCTGGAAAAATAGTAAAAAAATTCAGAAGAAAATTACAAGACTATTTTTCTTTTGCTAAGAAGTTTTAGGTAATGTCTAAACTAATCTCTAATCTGATATCTAGCGTAACTAATGGTCTAATGTAAAATGTAACACAAATAATATAAATTAAAAGGCGATTGTAGAGTCATGGCCTCAATTAAGAGAATAATACTCTTGTTGTTCATCCAGATTTGCTTATTAACAACTTCAGCTTTAGCTTTTGATCTTCAAAAATATGAGGGAGTATATTCTATTGTTGAAGATAAAGTAGTTGTCGATGAAAAGCTAACATTTTCAACGATGGTTGATTCTTTTAAATTATTCATTCCTTCTGATGCTACGGCTTTAGAGGTTAATGGTGCAGAGATTGTCGTTCAAGAACGGCCTGAGTTTAAAGAGCTTACTCTTCATGGAAACTATCTACATGATGTTTCAATAAAATATATTACCGAATCATTAATTGAAAGAAATAAAGACAGCTTTTTTATCTTAGATTTAGGCGAATTAGATGCAAGTATGATTTCAGTACAAGTAATTCTTCCTGAAAAATCTACCCTAAAACATAGCTTGAACTCATTAACTCCATCCATCATACCTAAGACAGAAAAAGTTACTACAGATGGTAAAAGCATTATTGTAGAATGGGAGAAAGATGATTTTCAGCGAAGTAAAGCGATTCTTATTATCTATGAAGAAGCTACAAAAAACTCTTCAAAATATTGGTTCTTCTTGTTGATCATAATAGTGGTCAGTTTTATTCTTTATATTATTCTTCGTCGTTCTTCTGATAAGATAGAACAGAAGAAATTCAGCGAAAATGAAGATAATATTCATGAGAAGAAGGCTAAGCTCACCGATGACAGTTCTAAAAAAAGTGAAGACATTGGAGTCCAACAGGTATCAAAAGAGATAATACGCGATAATCTTAAAGAAAAATTAACTCGTAATTTATTTGAAGAGGAAAGAGCCATTGTTGAAATCCTTCTGGAAAAAGGAGAGCTCTGGCAAAAACAATTAACTTTGGTAACAGGAATATCTAAAGTAAAGCTTTCTCGAAAATTGAAGAAAGATTAGTTTTTGGGAGAATGGGATTTTAGAGTGAACACAGTTCAAATATAATCTGTTCATTTAAACCACTATTTCTTCTTGTTTCACCTTGTTTCAAGTATTTCTTAAATATAACTTTTGGTTATGTGTATTGAGGAGAGTTAATCTAAAGAACAGATTGAACAATTGGAGGTAAACCATGAAAAAAATAATTGGGTTGTTGATGGCCATGTTGGTTGTGCTTAGTTTTCCCTTGGCTTTCGCAGAAACAACAGAAGGAACATCAGTATCTATTAATGCTGATGCAGAAGTAGATGTAAGTGGTGACGTAGTTGAAGGCAGTGTTGAAGGAGAAGTAACTGCTGAAGGAAGTGTTGATAGTGATCTTGAAGCAGTAGTAGATGGTTCTGAATTAGGTTCAGAAACTGCTGCTAGTGAAGATGAAACAGAAGTTGAGACTGAAACCGAAACAGAAGCTGAAACAGATACTGAAGCAGATGCTACAGTTTCATCTGAAGGATCAGTTGAAGTGACTGCAGAAGAAGAAGTCGAAGCAATTATTGAAGATGATTTAGTTGACGCTGGGATAACTCCAGACTCTGCGCTCTATGCTATAGATACGGCTATAGATGACCTAAGCCTAGCTTTAACCTTTGATGAAGAGGCAAAAGTAGAAAAAAGTTTAGAGATTGCTGAAGAGCGATTATCCGAAACGCAAGAGATGGTTGAGGAAGGAGATACTGAAGCTGCCGATGAAGCTCAAGCTGGATATGAGGAAGCAGTTACTGGAGCAGAAGAATCTCTAGAAGAATTGGAAACTGACGGAACAGTTGAAGACTCAGAAGATGCTTTAGGAACAGTTTCAGAATTACAAGATAAGATTGAAGGCCATGCTGCTAAAGTTGCTGCGGTCAAAGATGCTATCTTGTTGAGGAAAGCCGGAACGATGAGTGAAGAACAATTAGCTCATTTAACTGCAGTTTTTGCTAAGATTAAAGCCAAAGCTCTAGAAATGGAAACTAAAACAGCTCAGAAAAAAGAAAAAGCTAAAATAAAATATAAAGCTCTTTCCGGAAAGACTGATGAAGAAGTTGATGCTGTTATCGAAGAAATTGAAGAAAAAGCAGGGTTGGCTAAGTCAAGAGTGGAGCGAGTAGAGAAAGAAGCGAAGAGAATAGCCAAAGTGACTGAAAAAGTAAAAGAGAAAGCTAAAACCTCTAAAGCATCAGCTAAGTTGAAAGGGGAAATTGCTGATTTAGAAGATAGAGCTGTGAAATCTGCTAAAGCCGTCAAAGAAGTTAAGGTATTGAGGGAAAAAGCAGCCAAAGTTAAAACGGTAAAGGAAACAGTTAGGGCTAAGGTTACTTCAGATACGGCAGTTGATACGTCTTTAGAAACTGACTCTTCTGATTCCTCTGAAGGTAATCTTGCAGGAAAAGAGAGCAGAACAAAAGCTTCTAACGGCAAATCAAAGAAATAAATTTTTTCTTTCTTCTTTTTTTTATTTTTTTCTGTTTAACATTTTTTTTATAAGACCGGTTAACTTAGAGTTTCTTTCTAATCCTTATATTTTCTTTTTAATTGAAATATTTCTGCAATCGTTGCTGTTCTCTCTTCATCTTCAGCAATTTACTTTCTTTCAGTAATATATTAATATCCATACCAAACTTTTTTTGAACAAGCAATTGTGCATATTTTAGCATTAATTCTTCAGAAGAGAATTCAATGGGCTTTTCCATCAGCGATTTTCGGCTAGCTTCTCGGCAGACCCATACTCCTAAGGGGATATTGTATTCTGATGTAATAAACCGCAGAGCCAAAACTGAACCTTGTCGCTTTAATTCTTTGAGCTTCTCCAATACAGCCAGCCTATTGGCATAATATCCTCCAGCAGTTTCTTCTGCGTAAACCTTTCTGCCCTTATAATCCTCATAGTCTGTAGAGTAAAAATATCCTTTCTTGCTCCAAGGATTAATTTGATAATTAACGTAAGATTCAAACAATTCATAACTCCAAACTTCAGGAAAAAAGAGGAGAAGGTAATAATTTCCCCAGCCGCCTCCAAAATAAGCATGATAATTTCCTGCAGGATAGTCTTTGATCTCAGAGATTAAATTCTTCCCTATAGTATCATCAACAGCAGTAATGCTCCATCTTGTAGGAACTAATTTCCTATTTTTTTTTAATCCGGTATTTCCTACAGAAATTAATTTTGTCAAAAAATTCTCACTAAACCCTTTTTGATATAAACTGATGATTCCAGGTGCAGACTTTAGATCCGTATCTGAAACAACTCGTTCTACTCTTGAATCAACTTTTGTATTTGAGGTTATTCTAGCTTTCTGCAAGCTTGAAGCAGGGCCAAAAGGCGCCACTTCCTTCTCCAGCTTGATATCTAACCTGGGAATCTTATTCAAATGAACTTCTAATTCTACTGGTTTAGAGGCCATCCCTACTTCTTGGATTATTTCTAAGAACCGGTTGTTTTAATGACTAGTATTTCCACTATTATTACTGTTATTATTATTATTATTATTATTATTCTGAAAGATATCCTTAACGCTGTTTTGTGTCCTGCTGTTAACAAGACCATAACGTAACGAAGCAATACTCTGGATTGAAGAATTCTCTTTGCTCCATGATGACGGAGAATCATAATGCGATGTGTCTCCAGAAATTTGCGGCGATAAGAGACCTATATTTATCTTTGGATAGCCAAATCTTCCTATAAACGGAGCAGGAGAAGATCCTTGAAAATCCTGCTTAAAATTCGTATTTATCTTAAATTGTGGGAGCTGTTCTAAATCTTTAAATTTGACTCGTTTAATTTGCATAGAAAGAAAAAGAATTGAGGTTATTTAATCACTTCTATGGGGGAGAAGATATATTTTATGTCTTAATCCATCAACATATTCTCAATAATCCTAGATGCATTTATAATGTATAGCCACAAAAGGATTGCCATGACAACTCCTGATAAAGCTTTAACTATAACTGTTGAAGCGAGAAATTCTATCAGCTCATTTTGTTTTGAAGAGTGCCATGCTTATTGTTGTAGGAAAGGATACTTGCCATTAAATGGAAAAGAGCTCAAAGCGGTAACAAAAGGAAATTTGCCCGAATCTAAAGAGCAAGTGAAGAAGATTGGTGAAGACCAGTATTCGTTATATATGGGTCAATCAGATAAGCCTTGTCCTTCATTATCAGAATGGAAATGCTCTATCTATAAAGACAACAATAGGCCAAAAGTTTGCGCAGAATATCCCATATTTCTAGATCCAAAGAAAAAAGAAGTGAAATTATCTCCTCGTTGCCTAGCCGTCCGAGAAGGAAAGTTTTACGGTTGCGTTGGGATATAAGATTGCTAAACCTCATCCCTATTCTGAGTTTGAATTTACAAATGTGGAATAGATGACCTTATCAGAAAAAATCTTTTTCTTAACTAATGTTGTTAATCTTAATCTTCTTAAATCTTAATCATCTTAACCATTTTTCAAATGAATCTTAGACCCATTTCAATATCCTTAAAGGAGAATGATATCCTTGATCTCCTTTCATCCGCAACTCAAACATTTTTTGATGATACTCATAGTACTTTTTATTCGTTCCGTACCTAGTAGCAATAGAGGAATATCTTTTCCAAGCTGCTTGATAATCACTAGGATTAGCAGGGGCTATCTTCCGCCCCGTGGTCAAAAAAGTTTCAATCTCGCTAAATATATGTGGGTTACCTACTGAAGCTCGAGCAATCATCACTGCTTTACACCCCGCATCCAGCATCTTCCGGGCACTAGGTCCATCGACGACAAAACCATTTCCCATAATAGGTATTTTTGCATGAGAAATAATTTCCTCCAGGGCTTTCCAATCAATAGGGGCTAAAGAACTATCAGCAGCAGTTTTCGGATGAACAGTAAGATAGTCTAACCCAAGATCATTGGCTATCTCTAGAATTCGCAAATAAATCTTTTCCTTCTTCTCTCGATCATTTAATCCTAACCGTATTTTTATCCCGCAGGGAAGAGGAGATTCTTTCCTCAGAACAGTCAGCAATTCCTTCATCCGAGTAATGCGTTTCAGCATAGCTGGGCCTTGGCCAATCTGAATAATTTCAGGAGAGGGACAGCCAAAATTTAGATCAATCACAGATAGGTTAGAAAAACGTCCATCTTTTGTTTCAATTCCTTCACGAATCATGGCCAAAGCTTTTTGTAGAATCTCTTTTTTATTGACTAATAGCTGAATACCTGTAGGAGGAGAATGAGTGAACGTGTCAACTAAACTTAATGTCGCTTTATTCCCTTGAACTAAAGATGAGGCGCGGATCATTTCTGTAAATGTTAAAGAAGCTCCAGAGTCATTACAGATAGTTCTAAATCCTAGGTCGGAAACTCCTTCCATCGGTGAAAGCCATAGCCTTCCAAAAAGAAACTTGTTCATCTGAAGTAAAAAGAAGTTACTTTTCTTAAAGTTATTCTTTTTTCCGTATGTATACAAAAACTACTCCACTAACTAACGATCATCCCTATATTCTAGCTAAAGGTTATAATCTTATCAGATTCTTCAACTAATTTTAAGAGGTCTTTCATAGTAGAAACCGGGCAAATTGCACTTCCTCCTTTTTCTCTTATCTTTAGGCAACTTCCACAGGCTAGAATTGCTCCCTCATTTTTCACAAATGTGTGCATTACCTCATCAAGCAAAGGAAATCTTATATCTTTTACGTCTTCAACTTCAACACCATTTCCTAGAAGAAATATTTTTACAGAATTATTGTTATTAAGTGCTTCATTTCCCAATCGAAAACAATTCCAGCATGTCTCTGCTTCGTTTGTATTTAAAATTAATCCTATTTTCATGGTTTTACCTCGTCTATTAGTGGGATTATTACCCCAATCTTCTTCTTAAATTGGCTTTTATACTTTCACCTGAATTTATTAGTTCTTGATAAAATTTTCAATTACAGTTAATAACTTCTTGAAGTGTATCGGATTAGTAAATCGATGATCAGCTCCGCGAATAATAATAAGCTTCTTTGGCTTATTAGCATTCTCAAATAATTTTTCAGGATCGGATAAAGGAATAGCTTCGTCTTTTTCTCCATGTACTATCAATAAAGGCCGTTTAAATTTTTTAATTGCTTTAGGTATCTCCAAAGTAAAGAATTCGTCATAAAAGGCTTTTTTTAATTTTTTATGATGATACCATTTTCCAGGACTGTTATAGACAATATGCCCTTTAGTCCAGAAATCTTGAACTTGTTGATCTGTAAAATCATATCTTACCGAATGCTTTGTATCCGATTCTGCACCCATTAAAATTAATTTTGTAATCCTTTTATCTTTATGTGCGTATAATGAAGCGTCAATCGCTCCAGTCGAATGGCCTATTAACACTAAGTTCTTAATTTCGTAGTGCTGAAACAGAAAGTCTATCGCATATTTAATATCCTCAACTTCTTTACTCATCAATTTATCTTCAAATTTTCCCTCAGAAGGAGGGCTATGGGAGAAACTAAACACGAGGGTTAAATATCCTAATTTTTCTAATTCCAGAGCGATTCTCGAAGCGGTAAAACCTTCACAGCTGGAAGGAAATCCGTGGAGAAACATGACAGCAGTATCGTACTTTTGAGGCTCAAAAACATATCCTCGAAGAGTCAGTTTTCTTTTGTTTTTAAACGATATCTCTTTTTTCATAGTATCATCAAAAGAAGCGCAGAATATAAACTTTTTTAATGAGACCAAAACTCCTAGACAAAAAAACCTTCCGAACATTTCCATATTTCCAGGTATTTTCCAGAATTATCTTGAAATAGATCATTCAGTTATTTTGTCTCAGGACGATGTTGTGAACGTTCTTACTGACGTATTCTAACGCTTCTTTCGTCTTCCCAAAAATCTCTTCATATTTGACGAGTTCATTGAACTCTTCATCTTTTTTTAATGTCTTCAAGACAGTAGGAGTAATATCTGCAAGGAGCAAGAAACCTTTTTTCTTCCTCTCTTTAATAAATGAATTTAATCGTACTACTCCCGTACTATCAATGAACGGAACATATTTCATCCTTAGGATCGTGACTAACTTGTTTGTAGCCATATGCTCATTTACCTTTTTATCGAAAACATTCATCGCTCCGAAGAAAAATGGCCCATGGATGGTATAAATATTGACGAGCTGTTCTAACTGCTCATTTTTATAAACGAGTGCGTTGATCCCTTCATGTTTCTGATAATCTTCCATCTTTGTTATTTCAATGATATTGGTTAAACGCACAAACAACAAAAATATAGCAAAGAGCATTCCTACTTGTACTGCAAAGACTAAGTCCGTAAAGACTGTTAGTCCAAAAGTAATTAATAGCACGATTGTTTCTGACCAACTTATTTTAAAAATAGTTAACGCTTCCCGCATATTGATCATCTTGGAAGAGACAAACATTAACATTCCCGCTAGAAAAGCTCTTGGGATAGATTGAGCAATTGGACTAAACAACAATAGGATACTTAATAGAAATAAACCATGGATGATTCCCGATACTCTCGTCTTGGCTCCTTCTCTGATGTTGACAGCACTCCTGGCAATTGCTGCAGTTGAAGCCATCCCCCCAAAGAAAGGCAGAGTAATATTACAAATTCCTTGGCCGATTAATTCCTTATTGGCATTGTGTTTTGTGTTCGTCATTCCATCGCAGACAACAGCGCATAATAATGCTTCTATAACCCCTAGCATCGCAATGGTAAATGCAGAAGGAAGAACTTCCCTAACTAATTCAAAATTAATATTGAAGAAGCTGAACGTTGGAAATCCCGTTGGGATAGATCCTACCTGCGGCACGTTAAACTGCCAAAGGATAACAGCTGATGTTGATAACGCTAAAGCTAAAAAAGAAGCAGGAATATTTTCTAAATATTTTACTTTCTGCAACAATTTTGGTAAGAACACCAGCAGGAGTATCGTTATCACCGTAATTCCTACTGCTAATGGGTTAATGTGGACTAAGTTCTTAATGATCTCAGCAATCGTCTCCCAAACATGTTCATGGGCTGGAATGTTTAACCCTAATCCACTGGCGATCTGCCCTATGAAGATGATTGCTCCGATTCCTGCAGTAAACCCAGAAACGACCGGAAGAGGGATATAAGTTACGAATTTCCCCAGCTTTAAGAGACCAAACCCTATCTGCATTATTCCGGCTAGAAATCCAGCCACCAGTAAGCCTTCTATTCCATATTTACTTACGCTGGAGAGAATAATAACTGCCATCGCTCCTGTAGGGCCGGTTATAGAAAATCTTGAACCTCCTAATGTTGATCCGAGGATACCTGCGATAATTGCCGTATATAACCCCATGATGGGTGGTACGCCAGAAGCAATCGCAAAAGCAATCGCTAATGGTAAAGCAACAATAGCCGTAATAAATCCTGCTTTAAGATCAAATAAGAATGACTTTTTAAAATAATCAGAAACGTTGTTTTTAATAGTATCTTGTGCAAATTTCTCTTTGATCTTCTTTATATTTTTCTGTATACTATCTGCTTTGATTTTTTTGATGTTCTTAATAGGTTTAAACTTCATGAAGCGGTCATCTACTTGGAAGTTCTATTTAAGCATTTCGCAAATGAGCTTATAATTTAATTAGGATATTAGAATTAATGTGTTTAACATATAGAATTCTTGTTAAATCCTACCGACTAGTAAGTGGGAAGTAGAAGGAGCGTAGCGAAGAAGAGTAAAATTAAAGTTAATAGTCGTAGTAGGCCAGTTTTTAAAAGTAAGCTTTATTAAGCATCATTGTTTAGTTAAGTTCTATGGACTTGAGATGGTAGAAATAATTTACTTATTGAAAGCAGAAAAGAGGCCATAATGTCAAAATATTCTTTTATGTGGGTAGAAGAGAATTATAATTATTATGAATTAGCTCCTATTTTGTCAAATTATGGTCGTAGGTCAAAAAAAAGATGGGGGTGCGGTATAAATAATGGGCTTACATTTGGGAAGGATTTCCATGCAGAATTTTATTTACCAGAAGAAGAATTAAACTTAGAAGCAGAGAACTGGTACAAATTCTTAACCAATAAGAAAAAATTTAATTTGTATCTTCAATCTATTAAAACATCTAGCGATGAAGTTCTTTCCGAGATAAAGAAACTTATCGCCACAGATCTCTCTAAGCTAACTGCCAAACAGCTTTGGGAATTACACGATTTTTATGGAATGAAGTTAGGCCGATTGTTTAATTGTTATATTGTGTCACAACCACATCGCATTGCTAAGTTAGAAAGAAAAGTGTTACAGTTTCTTCAAGAAAAAAGAGTAGAAGATATTGCCCACTACTTTTCTGTGCTGACCACTCCCTCAACAAAGATCATTTTTTCTCCAGTAGGTAATAAATTATTTACTAGATCTTTTGCTGAATTGGTTGGTAAAGAGAGCAATGTAATTGATAAAGAATTAATCAATAAAGTGATATATCATGAAGAAAAAGTTAGAAATTTAGAAAAACAAAAGATGCTGGCAGAATTAAAACCATCCCAAAAAGTAAATAGTTTAATAGAAGTTTTAAGCA
>JACOZM010000058.1 GCA_016181345.1 Candidatus Woesearchaeota archaeon | reverse complement strand
TTTACCCTTTTTTAAATTCTTTTTTTTAAGAATCTCATCGTTTCCTGCTTAACTTCTCATCCCACCGCCACCTTTAAATATTCTTTATCTTTTTCTATGATATATGATTACAGAACTCTTGGAATTAATAGCTATGTCATTATACTTTTTTCTTCCTGCGTATCTGGCTAATATGGCTCCTATCATTTTTCGCTGGGTCCCTTGGCTGAGGATTCCTATCCACGAAAAGAAGTTTGGTAAAAATAAAACCTGGAGAGGGATCGTTGCTGCTGCGTTAATGGGAGCGTTTGTTTTTTCTCTGCAAAAACTGGCTTATCAGAATGGCTTTAAGCTCTTTGCTTTGATTGACTACTCCGATTTTTCTATCATCTTGGGTTTTTTGATGGGCCTAGGCGCAATCGTTGGAGATTTAGTAGAGTCTTATTATAAGAGGAAGCAAAATATTCCTCCTGGCAAGCCTTGGCTTCCTTGGGACCAATTAGATTTCGTTTTTGGAGCTATCTTTTTTGGTTTGGTTTTGTACGTTCCTCCTGCAGAAGTTATTCTTGTTCTTATCCTTGCTAGTCCTTTACTGCACATCCTCTTTAACCTCTTGGGATATCTTTTGAAGATTAAAAAAACGAAGCTTTAAATACGACTAAATATTCTCTTGACTATGGGTAATCTTGTCTATGGGTAAAGAACTAAATTTTTCTAACTTCCTGACACTCATCCGGTTATTTCTGGCTCCATTAATCATGTACCTTATCTTTCAAGATCGTAATATCTTGGCCATGAGTCTCTTGGTCATCGCCTGGCTGACGGATGTCGGAGACGGGTATTTGGCCAGAAAGTTTAATCTAGCCACGGAATTTGGTAAACATTTTGATCGTCTAGTTGATAAGATTCTGATTGGATTTGTCTTTTTTGCCGTCTTAATCAAACATAATTATACCTATTGGATTTGGGCAACCCTGGCATTAGTTCTCCTCTTTATTATCCTTTACCGATTCATCTCTGGAAAAGTGATTGTAACAAAGTTGGGAAGATTCTTTCTAGGTGTAGAACTAAGCCTTCTGATCTTGATGATTTATGGTATTGTGAATCAGCTTATCTTGATCATCTTCCTGATTTGCGTCTTGATTCCTGGCTTAAATTATATCGTCAGATCTATTCGAGGATAATTTTACTAAGAACCATAAAGGATGAGAAACCCCTCTCTTCTGCCTATTTTCGCACTTCCCTATTTTTCTCGTCGATTACCCGACGGAAGAAAACAGAAAGGTTTATATACTATCTGAAATTCTCTTTTTCATAGTTTATGAAGAATAAACTTAGGAAAAATGAGTTTTCATTTTTCTTGTAAAAAATGATTTAAAAGGAGGGATGAGGAATGGCAGAAACTGTTGCTAAAGTTGGTGTGAAGAAAGAAAAAGGTTACCTTTACTTTCTAGATAAAAATGGAAACGTAGCTCGTGCTAAGATGAGCAGAGCAGGAAGAAAAAAAGGAAAAACAAAAGTTGAAGTTGTAAATAAGTGCGGTGTTAAGAAACAAGGTGGATACTTATACTTTATCAACACCAGTGGTGATGTAGCTCGGGCTAAGATGGCACGAGGAAGAAAAGGCGCCAAGAAAAAAGCTGCTAAAAAAGCTGGCAAGAAGAAGAAAAGATAAACTTTCTTTTAATTTTTTTTATTTTTATCTGTATTTTTCTAATCCAAAATTTCTGCTGTAGTCATGAAATCCTTTCATATAATCATCAAAAGTAATTCCTCTTCCGTGGTTTCTTCGGCTAAAATCAGCTTCTGCTTCTTCAAGTCCGTTCTCATTCAGTGCTGTCCGATTCTTCTTGACAACTTTGAGATATCTTCTTCCCGTTCCTGAATGAACATGTCCTGGGCCTCGATACCATTTTATTCCGCTATCCCAGCTTCCATGGACACGGACTCCTTGGATCATATATCGTGCAGCAGCATCCAAATTTTTTAATGGATGACCACGATCGTCTTCTTTTGCTACACAATGCAGGCGATAGTTACATTCTTCAATCATGGCTTTTAGACTTTTTCCGTGCTTTTTATCAGAATCACGACGTGAGCTTCCGTAAATCCTTAGTCCTAGCGATTTTGCTGTCGTTCCCTGCATATGTAAAAGGCCAATTCCTCCATCATTAGATGCATTCGGTTGTAATGGGTCTCCGTAACTTTCATGCATGGCCATTGCTAATAATGTTCCGGAAGGGATTCCATATTTTCTTTCTACAGCATCAGCAACTGGCTTCCACCGATATGCTCGTTGGATCCTTCCTATAGTGCTTTCTCGGGGAGCTAATTGTACTTTACTGAAATCTGGCAATTGAAATTTTTCGTTAAATCCTATTTTTTTATTTCGTCCAATAATCTCTTCCAAATCTTCTTCCTCAGGAACAATCACCCGAACAAAAGGAAGAACATCGCCAAACACATCTTGAACCTCATCCTTTAAGCCATAGCCCGGCAAAATATTAAGAGAAAAAAGTCCTAAAACAGTTAATGATTTAGCAAAAAAACCTTCGCTTTCATGCTCCGCAATACGTCTAGCTAACGGCCCAACAATATAACGATTAAGTGGGATAAGAGATAAGGCTGCTATTCCTGTAGATACTGCTTCAGTTACACTTCCAATTTCGGGCATTCGTTCTGATAGTTCTGATAATCCATAGAGATAAGCAGCATTAGCTCCAGTACGAAAAGCAGCCGATTTCATAAATTCTAAAACATCGTCTAAGGCCATAGTATTTATTTTTTAGAGGGGTTTATAAATCTTTCTATGGTTACTACTACTTAGTGGTCTGGGTATCTTAATTTAAACAACGGATGCAATAGTTTTATCCTTGCGGTTCTTTCTCTTGTTTCTTTTCTCTTTCAAAAACATTTAAATCCTCTTTCTATTTTCCCCTAAGATGCACTACATCCTTGAACATCTTGAACCGCGATTGTATAAATGGTGTCAGTTAGAGTACGAACATATTTCTAAGATTGTTGGAAATGAACAATTAATTTTTACTAATATTAAATCCAAGAGCCAGAAGATTAAACTGGAAAAATTAGGGAAGGTAGAAAAGAACAGCGTCGTTAATCTTGGTTTAGAAACAAAAAAAATATGCATTCTCGATCCTTTTGCTCCTAAGACATTAACTTCAGAAGATAGAAAAAGATTTGACTATTTTATCTTTGGCGGAATTCTTGGAGACTACCCTATGCGGGCAAGGACAAAAGAAGAGCTCTCTTCAAAACTACCTGGAGCAGAAACAAGAAATATCGGCAAAGAGCAGATGCCTACGGATAATGCTTTTTATGTTGTTAAGGAAATTATCGAGCATGGTAAAAAGTTAGAAGAGTTAAAGTTTAAAGACAGTCCTGAACTTGAAGTTAAGGAAGGAGAGTCAATCATCATGCCGTTTCGCTATGTTCTCGTCAACGGAAAAATATTAATGTCAAAAAAACTAGAGTACCTCTTAAAGACAAAGAAAGGGTTTTAATTATGAGTTTAGTTTTTAAAAATATATTTGAGCAAACTATTTAAATGTTAATATAGCAAATGTGAGAAGTATTCGAATATTATTAATCACATTTGCTTATTAGTAATTGTGAACAAAAGTTCGAAGATATTTCACAATTACTATATAATTAATAGAAATAGAGAGTATGAAAAATGAAATGCCCAAAATGTAATCAGAAGTTGGATATTGATTCTGTTCGTGAACATAAAGACGGTCGCAAAAGGATGTATTGGGAATGCAAAGAATGTAACTTAAGTATTATGGATAGAGGCAAGAAACCCTCATAGTTTTTTAATAAATGGTGATGAAAATATAGCCTAGAAATT
The DNA here is from genome assembly GCA_016181345.1 of Candidatus Woesearchaeota archaeon. Taxonomy (GTDB): domain Archaea; phylum Nanobdellota; class Nanobdellia; order Woesearchaeales; family GW2011-AR9; genus JACOZM01. Next base: position 1,564 of record JACOZM010000058.1, on the reverse strand, counting down.
ACTTTCTCAATTCAAAAATAATAAAGTCTTTAATCGTTTTCTTCTTAAACCTATATTCAGGAGTAAAATGCTTTTTGACTACTTGTAATCCGGCTTCCTGATAAACTGTTTCATACCATTCTATCGGCCGATGATCCTCAATAATTGTATACTTGCCTTCTTTCTTAATTTTCTTATACTGATGATTCTCATCATATTTCTTGCCTGTTTGCATTCTAATGTCAATCCTAGATTCTGGAACATTAAAAATGAGCGGGTTGCAAAAACCGATAAAAGCCCTTCCTCCTTTCTTAAGAGCATCCTTGATGTTTCTTACAATTACTTTTACTTCCTTTTCAGGATTAATGCATAAAACAAGATTACAAATAATGGTATCAAAATAATTGTTGGGTATATCTGTTAGCTCATTATATACATTTCTGCTTCCAATTTTATCTCCCGTCAATTTCCTCATCTCTGCTGAAATATCCCACGCTTTAACTTCAGCTCCAAGTTTTTTTAACGCAGCTGCTAACATTCCTGGGCCAGCTCCATAATCTAAAATATGTTTTTCCTTAACATTCCCTAGAAGCGGGATGAGAATATGGTCATAATACGCTACTTTAATATTTTCTTCTTCTAATTCTTTGGAAACCATTGCCCATTCTGTCTTTTCTGCAACTAATTTCTTAGTCATATATTTAAGAGGTATTTACAATTATAAAAATCTTCCCTCCTAAAAACCATCGTTACTTTTTTAAAATAATGCTGTAACAACCTTAGAATGTCCCAACTTCCTCATTTTCAAAGTAAAGCTTTTCTTGCTCCCATGGCTGGACTAAGCGATCCAGCTTTGCGCTTATTATGCAAAGAGTTCGGTGCCGGATTAGTGGTGACTGAATTTGTCAGCATTCACGCTGTAACTGCTAGGGAAAAAGATATCACTAAATTTATTGAATTCTCTGAAGAAGAACGTCCTCTCTCCTGTCAACTGTTTGGCTCTGACTTAGAGAAGATACAACAAGCGATAAAGATTGTTGAGCCATATTTTGACATCATTGATTTTAATATGGGCTGTCCTGCTCCTCACGTTACTCAGCAGATGGCTTGCTCAGCTTTACTGCAAAAACCAGAATTGACAAGAGAGATATTTAGAACTATGGTTTCAGCAACGACTAAACCTGTTACTGTAAAAATAAGATCGGGAATAACTCAGCCCGATAAGTGGAAGGAAATTGCTAAAATTGCCGAAGAAGAAGGCATATCAATGATTACATTTCATCCAAGGACAGTAAAACAAGGATATTCCGGGAAAGCTGATTGGAATTTAATTAAAGAGATGAAACAATTTGTAAAAATTCCTGTCTGCGGTAATGGTGATATTCAAACTCCGGAAGATGCAAAAAGAATGTTAGATGAAACTGGCTGTGATTATGTTATGGTGGGGAGAGGAGCAGCAAGTAACCCATATTTATTCCGGCAGATTAATGCATATTTGAAATACGGAAATTATCCTAAAATTTCAGGAAAGACTAAATTGAAACATTTCTTTAAGTATTTAGATTATGCGGAAAAGTTCTCCATA
>JACOZM010000057.1 GCA_016181345.1 Candidatus Woesearchaeota archaeon | reverse complement strand
AGGTGGTGACGAGTCTACTTGTAAGGCTAAGGTAGAAAGTTCATAATAAATCTTTATATCTCTTCTTTTTTCTTTTCCTTATTCATTTCTAAAACCAATTTCGCAATAAAATTATTATGTTCACGATGAGATTTTACACTTTCTCCACCGCAATCTATATAAACAAACCGCGTTCTCAGAGAAAATCCGCTAAATAAACTGGTCAGCACGACTGGCAAAGTATTTAGAAGGGTTAGCCTGAAAAGGTGATCATCTCCGAAAGAAGTTTCTCAGATGAAAACCAGCCATAGGCAATTAAGGAGCATAAGTGAAGCGGCATAATAAATATGTTACGCCACATGAAGAATAAGTATTCGTAGAATAAGTATTCTCTCAAGATCACTTTAATATAATATGAGCCAACCAAACGCATCTAGACGAGGAAGCTTACAGTACTGGCCGCGAAAGCGGTGCACGCATTCTTCAGTTAGAATCAGGACTTGGGTTCCAAATAACCAAGCTAAAGTGTTAGGGTTTATTGGCTATAAGGCCGGTATGACTCATATCCTAGCTAACGATAATCGGCCGAAATCAGAAACAAAAGGCGAAACCGTCATGATTCCCGCCACGATTGTCGATTGCCCCCCTATGTTTGTTCATGGTGTTTCTTTTTATCAACATTCTCGCAAGATAACTTCTATTTTTGCTGAAAAAACAGTTCCAGAACTTGGTATGAAACTCACGCTTCCTAAAAAGCCGGCAAAATCAATGAGCAACGTCAAGGAATTTGACGATGTAAGATTATTAATCAATAGCCAACCTAAATATGCTTCCTCAATTGGAACAAAAATGCCGAAAATTCTCGAATTGGCTCTAAATGGTTCTAAAACTGATAAATTCAATTATGCTCAGAGTGTATTGGGCAAAGAGATTAGCGTCAAAGAAGCTTTAGGCGAATTACATTTAGTTGATATCCGCGGAGTAACTAAGGGAAAAGGGTTCCAAGGCACAGTTAAGCGATACGGGGTTCCTATTCGACAGCATAAGGCGGAAAAAACCAAGCGTGGAATTGGAAACTTGGGTTCTTGGACGCCAAAAAGAGTTCAATTTACTGTTGCTCAGCCTGGAAAAATGGGCTATCATCAACGAACAGAATATAATAAGGAAATTTTGAAAGTAGGAGAACAAGGTTCTGATCTTAATCCTACTGGTGGAATTATTAATTATGGATTGGTTCGAGGAAATTATGTCCTAATTAAAGGATCTATCCCGGGGCCTAAGAAACGAGCTGTTGTCCTAACTCCTGCCGTTCGTCCAAACAGAAAGATGACAAAAGGAGCTTATGATATTAAAGTGATTGCCAAATGAAATTAACAATTATCGGAAAGGATCAGCACAAGAAAGGCGAAAAGCAGTTGCCTTCTCAGTTCAATGAAGAATATCGCCCTGATTTAATCCGTAGAGCAGTTCATGCTTTACAAAGCTTAAGGATGCATCGATATGGGTCTGCTTTGTTAGCTGGGATGCGGTCATCTTCTCGAGTAAGCAAGAGAAGAAGAAACTGGAGAGGGTGTTATGGATTTGGTATTTCTAGAGTAAATAGAAAGGTTCTTTCTCGCCGAGGAACAAGGATGTTCTGGGTAGGGGCGTTCACTCCTCAAACAACCGGGGGACGAAGAGCTCATCCGCCAAAAGTAGAAAAACAATTAGATAAAAAAATTAATGTTAAAGAACGAAGAAAAGCAATTCGTTCAGCTATCTCTGCAACTGTCGTTAAAAGTCTGGTTCAAGAACGTGGACATCATGTTCCTGAAAATTATCCATTTATTATCAGCTCTGATGTAGAAACTCTGGAGAAGACCAAAGACATTAAAGAAACGTTATCAAAACTTGGCTTTTCTGAAGAGTTAGACCGATCTTTAGTAAAATCAGTACGAGCAGGTATTGGAAAACGGCGAGGCAGACGATATAAGAAGAAAAAAGGAATTTTAGTTGTCGTCGGAGATAAATGCCCTCTCTTAAAATCAGCTCAGAACATTTCTGGGATTGATATCGTAGAAGCACGCTCTTTGAATGTTGAGCTTTTGGCTCCTGGCGCAATGGCTGGGCGAGTAACATTATGGACTGAAAAAGCGATCGATGCTTTAGAAAAAGAAAAATTATTCCAATAGAAAATATTCAAAAATAAAAAATATTCCAATAGAAAATGGCTGAAGCAAAAAAAACACAAAAGAAAGAAATGAAGCTTAAGGAAGATAAGCCAAAAAATACTGGCGAAGAGCTTTCAGCTAGTTTTGATCCTTACACGATTATCAAATCATCTTTATCGACAGAAAAAGCTATTCGGAACATTGAATTTGACAATAAATTATCATTTATCGTAAATCCTCATGCAACAAAAGCTGATGTTAAAAAAGCAGTAGAAATCTTGTTTAAGGTAAACGTAGTTAAGGTTAATGTTCAAAATTCAATCCAAGGTCAGAAACGAGCATATGTGAGGTTAGGTAAAGGAAGCTTAGCTTCTGATGTTAGCGCAGATTTGGGATTAATATAGGTTAAACATTATAGGTAAAACACAATGGGTAAAAGGCTGATTCAACAACGACGTGGACGTGGAACTCATACCTATCGTTCGCCTAGCTTCCGCTTTAAGGGTGCAATCAGCTTGCCTTCGCAGAACGGAGTAGTTAGCGACATCGTTCACTGCCAAGGTCACACCGCTCCATTAATTCAAGTTTCCTACAATGATGGAGCAAGTTGTTTGGCTCCAGCTCCGGAAGGAGTAAAAATAGGCGATCCTATCGGCCAAGGTCAGCTCCAGCCAGGATATGTGTTAGCATTAAGAGATATTCCAGAAGGAACAATTATTCATAATATCGAGTTAAGGCCAGGAGATGGCGGAAAATTAGTAAGAGCTGGGGGAACATTCGCAAAGATCGTCGCTAAAAGCGAAGAATCTATTCGCGTTGTCCTACCTTCAAGAAAGGAAAAATTATTATTACCTGAATGTCGCGCTGCTATCGGCTTATTGGCGGGATCGGGAAGATTAGAGAAGCCATTTTTAAAAGCAGGAGTGCGGTACATGAAGAAGCGAGCAAGAAACAAGCTTTATCCAAAAGTATGTGGTATCTCGATGAACGCAGTTGACCATCCTTTTGGAGGAAAGTGTTCGCATATTAAAGGACGGCCAACTCAATCTCCGAGAAATGCTCCACCTGGAAGAAAAGTAGGTAAGGTTGCTCCGCGAAGAACAGGGAGAAAGAGTAGGTAAGAATAACAAAAATACTAAAATATCAAACTAATGGAGGATGAAGAGGATATCATCAAGTGGGACTGAGCTTATGAAGTAAGCGAATGTCGCACGTTTTGGATGATAACCTTTCCTAAAGGTTATATGGCAAAGATCGCTAAATGGTACGGAAAAACTGAAGAAGAAATCAAGAAGATGGACATGGATCAGTTCATGAAGCTAGTTCCATCTCGAATCCGAAGAACACTCAAACACGGATTGAATCAACAGCAAAAAAAAGTCATTAAGAAAGTTGGTATCGATCATAAAAATATCCGGACCCAAAGCCGAGATATGCCTATCCTTCCATCAATGCTGGGAAAAACAATCAAGGTCTATAGTGGTAAAGAGTATCTTCCTGTTGTCGTCACTTTAGATATGTTAGGTCATGTCTTGGGTGAGTTTGTCATGACGAGAAAATCTGTTACTCATGGTTCAGCAGGACTAGGAGCAACTCGATCAAGTAAAGGAGTATCTGCCAAATAAGCATAAGATAAAAATAGAATACTACATACAAATAATATTAACTATTAAAAATGAGCCAAAAAAATAAACAAGGAACTGCACACACGGCCGTAGCTAGAGCTTTGGACTTGCCAATTTCATCAAAGCATAGCGTCGAGATAGCTAGAAATCTACGATTCAAAAATACAACGTTAGCTAAAAAGATCTTAGATGGAGTTATCAAGGTAAAAGTACCCATTCCTTATAAGAGACATACAAAAGATTTAGGTCATAAAGCAGGGATCGGTGCCGGAAGATATCCCGAGAAAGCTGCTCGCGAATTTTTAAAATTGATTAATTCCGTTGAAGCTAATGCTCAACTTAAAGGGTTGAATCTCTCTAGTTTGAAGATTACAAAACTTGTCGCTAACAAGGCATCTGTTCCATTTACAGGAGGTAGACAGCGTCGAGCGACTAAGCGGTCTCATTTAGAGATTGAAGTTACTGAAATGTCTTCAAAAGGTGAGGGAAAAAAGAGCGAAGCAAAGAAGGGCGAAGAGAAAAAAAATGAAGAGAGAAAAACCGAAGAGAAGAAAGGAGCCTCTCATCCTGAAGTAAAGCACGATATTAAACCTGAAGTTAAACACTCCGAACATAAATCTGCAGACGTAAAATATCACGATGCTAATCATGATGTTCATCACGATGGTGGCAAGCATACTGCTAAAATATCCAAAGACCAATCACCAGCAGAATTATCATCCGCAGAATTATTAAAACAAGTCCAAGCAAAGGCTGCTGCTTTAAATAATAAACAGAGTCAAACTGATGTCCATAGTGTAGAGAATTTATATGATGAGTTGCAGAAAAAAGGAACGCTGAGGAAATAAAAATGATCGAACGACAGTTTATCGCACAAAAAACCAAGGAATATTACATTAAAAAATATATTGAAGAAAAGCTTCCAAGAGTTGGCCTATCCTCTATCAAGCTAAAAAAAATCCCCTTAGGCGAAAAAATAATCATTTATACTAGCCGGCCTAGTTTAGTAGTTGGTTCAAAAGGAGCCAACATCAAAGATTTGACAAAAACATTAAAGAAAAAATTTCATTTAGAAAATCCCCAGGTTGAGATTAATGAAGTGAAGAATATCTTTTTAGATGCTCAGATTGTAGCGGAAAGGATTGCTTCTTCATTGGAGCGATTTGGGTCAGCTCGATTTAAGAGTATAGGTCATAAGATCATGGAGAATATATTGAACTCCGGAGCTTTAGGAGTTGAACTAGTTATCTCCGGAAAGATTCCTGGTGCTCGAGCAAAGAGCTGGAGATTTTATCAAGGGTATTTGAAGAAGTGTGGCGATATATCTGTAGAAGGAGTAAGAAAAGCTCAAGCTTCGGCCTTATTAAAAACAGGAATTATCGGGATTAAAGTTGCAATCATGCCGCCGGATTTAGATTTACCTGATACGGTAGATATTTTATCTGAGCCTCAACAAAAAATTGAAGAATCATCAGAACAAGATGATGCTAAGAAAGAAAAAAAATCAGCTGCCAAGAAGAAAACACCTCGGAAAAAATCAGCAAAACCTAAGGTGAAGAAAGAAGGTGCTGATGAGGGAGTTAGTAAGGAAGCAGAAGTGAGTAAGGAAGCTAACCAAGGATCTGAACAAGGATCAGAAGACTCTGGCGACGCTTCCAATGATGTATCTCCCACTAACTCCACAGAGAACTCTACTGATGATGAAGAGAATCGATAACTGGTAACATACTAA
>JACOZM010000078.1 GCA_016181345.1 Candidatus Woesearchaeota archaeon | reverse complement strand
TTCTATTTCTGAAAGTACTTCATGAACAGGATCAGGAAGTTGAATAACGCCCTCGAGACTTTTGATCAGCCCGGCTAATTTCAACTCGTCAATCTTGAGCCTATCAATGACAGCGGGATTTGCTTTCCCCTTCTTCGCTTTCTCAACATCTTTTTTGTTCTCCGCAAAAATAAGGTCTTTATTTTTTTTTAGTTCGGCAATGACTGATTGCAAAGCCTTATTTTTCTGAGAAGAGGATACTGTAGCGAGAAGGACAGACGATGATTTTACTTGTTGTAATTCTTCCTCCAGAGTTGAATCTTCGCTTGCCTTTAAAGAGGATAATATTTTTTTTCTGCTAATTGAAGAATTTTTTCTGCTAACAGAAGGAAATCTTTTTCCAATTTTTTCATTTGATCTCTTATTCATTTTTTCCCCATTTCTTTAGAACGTTCGGTGGCTGCTGTAACTGTTTTAGTGATAACCTTTCTTAAATCTGAATTTTCCAGAACTTTCCGACCTGCTTCTGTGGTTCCACCCTTTGTAGTCACCATCTCTTTTAGCTGTTCTTCTGAAAAACCTTCTTGGAGCATCTTTGCTGTTCCTAAAAAAGTCTGCCGCGTTAATTGACGGGATATCTCTTCGTCTAAACCAACACTTTTTCCAGCTTCGATAAATCCCTGGATAAGCTCAGCTACAAATGCTGGCCCGCTTCCCGATAATCCTGTAACTGCATCTAATTTCTCTTCAGAAACAGAGAAAGAAACCCCTCCTGCATCAAGGATCTTTTTAACAAGTATTCCGTCTTCTTTTGTACATTCTCTGCCCAGAGTAAACCCGGCGGCCATCTCTCCTACAAAACAAGGAGTATTAGGCATAACCCGGATAACTTTCTTTCCGGGAAGACCATTTTCTAACGTAGTTAAATTTATTCCGGCAGCGATAGAAATAAATAATTGCTGGCTATTCGCTATGGGATAAATCTCCTCTATTACTGGCTGAATTAAAAAAGGCTTAACAGCTAGAAAGACAATATCAGATAATTGAACAACATCTTGATTATTTTTTGCTTTCTTAATCTTAAACTGCTCTAATCTCTTTAATCCTTCTTCGTTAGGATCAAAAGCAATAATGGTTTTGGCTAATTTTTTCTGATAGATTGCTTTGATTAAAGCAGACCCCATATTTCCCGCACCGATAAATCCAATTTTCATAATCATTCACCTAAGATCATCTTATTAAATTATTTGTGTATATTGTTTTAATATGTTACTTTAGTATATTCTTTTATCAAATAATTCTAGCATATTATTTTAACATATCGGTTTATCACATCAGCGATTGTTTTATCATTTATTGCTGTTTTTGTCTTATTACCTTATTATTTTATCAACTTATAACTAATTCGTTGGCAATTTTATTACTTATTCTTTTTATAGTTTTTTTAGAATGTGAAGAATGTAGTATAAAAATCTTGCTTGACAGCAGCCTATTCGGGAAGAAGTTGTTTTCCTGTTACTGTTAAAATATTGCCTTTCTGCTCAATCTTTACTTCTGTTAGATCATTAATAACAATATCATTTCCCATTAAGTAATAAGAAATATTTCTTAAGTCGCGAATTCTTATTTTTTCAACCTCTCGAAATTCTACTACCTTTAAGGGCGTTTTTACTTGGAGATGAGGATTATTATCTTTAAAGATTCCAATAAATGCTGTCCATAACCCATCACGGTCTTTTCCAGGCTTTCGGCTGAGTGTGATACTCTTGGCCTTGTATATAGTCATAATTATTACTTGATGAAGTTCTCACTTTTAAATATTACTAAGATTTTTTTACGATGCAGGGTATAAGAGACCATAAACCCAACACAAAAGAAAAATAAGGTCCAGAAACGTGAGGCCCAGAAACTGCCGACTAAGTATCCCAGCAGAAACCCAAGAATAATCAAAATGAATGGTAGGATAGGCTGATGATGTTTTTTTTCATAATAGATTCTTCCCGCCATGAATCCGGCTAAAAGAATCGAAAAATAGGTTAAGAGAGGATTCATCAGTAAGACTGAAGTTAAAAAACCGACGAAGACAAAAGATAACGCTAGAGCTTCAGCCCATTGTTCTGTCCAATGAATATGCATGTCGTTGACCTCTTGTTTTTTAATGATAATATATGATAATTAATAGGATAATTATTTCTCTGATCCGATCATATAATAGATAAATCCTGCAATTGCTCCAAAGATGATTAAAATTATTAATCCTATTAAACTTTTCGTTAAAATGCTGAGGTAAATCAATAGCGCGGCAAAAATCATTATCCCTAAAGCAACAAGATAAAGCCACGTAGCGGCGAAATAGATGCTATATGCGTCCATTTGAGGAATTGGGAGTAAAGCGAAGAATCCCATGAGGACAGAGATAAGGACACCTTTGCCAAAGAAATAGTTTTCTGGAAAAAAGTGCAATCCTAATCCAAAAATAATGGCTATGATGACTGCACTATAAATAACCCATAAACTAATGATCCCATTATTCCAATAGGAAAATGCATAACGATATTCCCCCATCCTTTGTTTGGTGATGAAAATGACTGATGTTCCGCCGATGATGACTAAAGGGATCAAACCATTAGTAATGAAAGCGACGATAAGAGCGATTATTATCCCGCCCCAGAAAGGCTTAAACTCTACTTTATAGCCCTCTGCTAACCCATAAGTTTTTTGCAATGATGAACGAACAAAGAAGATGATCCCTGCTGCCAAGATGGCCAAGATAAGATGTTGGAGCCCGAGAAAAAAATTAAAGGTATCTCCACCCCAATCACGAAAGGAAAAAATAAACCCAGTAACGACGGCAGCAGTAATCAATCCAGAAAGTTCATTTAGATTGAAACTAAAATAACTCTTCCACCTTGAAAACTTTTCATCCCAGCTAACCATCTTTTTTACTTAGTAAGTCATTGAGGATTTATAAAAGATTTGTTTCAAAGAAGACTAATCCGCTTTGCAGATAGCCTTTAATCTCTTCTTTTTATATCCTAAATCAACACACCGAACTCCTAGATGTTGTTGCAATTCAGCAATCTCCAACTGCCTATTAGTATAAAAAGGCATGAAAATGAGCATCCCAATATCATCAGTATCAAATAGTTCCCGGCCTATTTCTAAAGCTCGCGGAATCTTACGGGTAAGACCATTTAATTTTAGAGATTTTACTTCTACGATTAAAGGATAGCTTCTTCCATCCCCATTTCCACGATCATAAGTTGCAAAGAGATCATATTCATGAATACTGCGCACTCCATTTTTAACTAAAATACCTTGGGTTGATCTTTCCAGAGTATACCCATTTAATTGAGGTGGATCTTGGTGGTAAATACTTGTCTGTGGACATCTTTCCAACCATTCCCGAACTAGGCGCATAGAAAACTCTTCCTGCCGTTGCGAAACACTACCATGAGTTAGATCTTCGGAAGAAAGCCTTCTAGGATCCCCCTTGTACGGCATTAGACATTCTACGACTTGATCTATAATCATACCTTTTGAGGCTAAGGGTTGGTTTATAAACCTTTTTGTTTATTACTAGAAAGTAATCACTTTTTAAGTTCTTGTAAATAGATAAAATAGTTGTAAATGGGTAGAATAGTTTTAACGGTTTAGAACAGCAATAGAGGATGCGCTTGTACCTATTTCTTTTCCAGTAACCAGAGTTTCTGGACACTTTCTCCACGGGTAAGCTTATCTTCAGAAATGAGCTTATATTTTTCGTGGACAGAGAGGTCAAAACTATCTCGGGTTATCAAAAGCATTCGACCTTTTTTCTTTAAAACATATAATGATTGGGAATAAAGTTCATTAATGCTGGTTTCATCTTTCGTCGTTAGATGGAAAATAATCTTATCAAAGTAGTTTTGATCATATTTAATATCAAGATCTTCAATGGAGCATTTATTGATATTGACTAGAGCACCAACACCAGCGATTTGAGCATTTTTTCTGGCAGCATTAACGTTTTGAGGAGAGAAATCAAAATAATAAACTATCTCCGAGCTATACCTAGCTGCTTCAATGGGAATAGCACCATCTTTTCCAAAACCAACAAGTAATTTATCTCCTTTCTGAAATCCTGTTTTTTTGACTAACAGAAAAGCGTAGTCTCCTGTAAAGGAAGCAGAATGAGGAAAGACTCGATAAGGCCGCCGATTAAGTTCTCCACCCAAGTCTAAGCCAAGATAAAACTTACCATCTTGGTGGTAAGCTACGATGAGAATTTCTGGTTTTTTGAAGTTAACGTCAGCTTTGACATTAGCAAGGATAGCATTGCTAATCTTTTTAGCTACATCGATTCTGTTTTCCTGGCCCTTCAGATGCTCAACCTCAACGAAAAAAGAATGACCTGATAAACTATTAAGAACAGCTAATCCGTTATCATCTTTTAAATCGATCTTCTCTTTCTCACCTATGTTCTCTTTAATATTGAGATAACGTAATAGTCGACGGATAGATTGTAGTTTTTTCAGTTTTTCTTCATCAGAAAACTCGAATTGGATGACGTTTCCTTGAATCTTTATCGTTGCAGGCTTCACACCGAGGGAAGAAAGCTCTTCATGACAAATAGAACTTAACCCATCATTGACTAGAACGATATATCTCATGAAGAATTCTCCTGATCATCAGTGGAAAAATTAGTTTTATTATTACCATTATCTAAACCATTTAATCCTTCAATGTCTTTAGTATCAATGGAGTTGCCAATGTCTCCGGTGTTTTCTTTGGTGTTCTCTTTAGTGTTTTCTTCAGTTTCTTTATCTTGATCATTAGTCGGGTTTTGATCATTATTTAATTTACTATCTCCATTATCACTATCTTCCAGATCATTATCATCTTCATCCTCTTGATTATCTTCGTTGTCTTTACCATCTTCATCGTCTTCAGTAGTTTCACCAATATCTTGGTTATTTTTGTATTCTGGAATCTCATCGCTCAACGAACTTAAAGAAGCCGGATTAGAAAATGGCAGTGAATTGGTAAGGTTAGGATTTGTAGTTAGTTCTCCTTGATCTATCTTCATCTCAATTTTTGCAGCAGCAGCAAGTTGATCACCCTCAGCTAGGCGCATGACACGTACTCCTTGAGTAGCTCTTCCAATAATAGAAACATCACTGCATCTTATCCTAATCCCTACTCCGTTCGTAGATACGAGCATCAGCTCTTCAGTACCATCAACGAGCATAATAGCCTTTACCGGGCCGTTTTTTTCAGTAATCTTAATGTTAGTTACTCCTTTTCCCCCCCTATTGCAAAGACGATAATCCCTGACGGGAGTTTGTTTCCCATAGCCCTTAGCAGTAATTGTTAAGATATTCTTATCTTCTTCTGCTGCTAACATTCCAATGACTTCATCTCCTGAAGTTAAGCGTATTCCCCGTACTCCTCGGCTAGCTCGCCCCATAGGGCGGACGTCAACTTCATTAAACCTGTTAGCGTCTCCTTCATCTAAATTAATCGCACGAATTCCTCCATTTCGAGGATTTGAAAATTCCATCAGTTCTGTTTTTTTAACCGTCCCATTCTTTGTAACCATAAAGAGATATCCTTCTTTAAAGTCTCTAACAGGAACGATAGCAGTGATTCGTTCTCCTGGCTTCATCTCCAACACATTAGCGATATGTTTGCCTTTGGCCAGACGAGAAGATTCGGGAATCTGCCATACTTTTACCCAGTATAACTGGCCTTCATTGGTGAAGCATAATAGATAATTGTGAGTAGAGGCAATGTATAAAGAGTCAATGATATCTTCTTCTTTTGTAGTAGCTGCTTTGACTCCTTTTCCGCCTCTCCTCTGAGTTTTATAGACGTCTAAAGGCTGGCGCTTAATGTAGCCAGACGTCGTCATCGTCACTACGACAGATTCGTCCTCGATAAGGTCTTCCATGTTAAGATCAGAATCTTCTTCTTCACTAATTGTGATTTTTGATCTTCTAGCATCACCGTAATTCTCTTTAATAAACATCAGCTCTTCCTTGATTAAACCGAGAACTTTTTCCTTAGATTCTAAGATACTATGGTAATAGAGTATCTTTTCTAAAAATTCTTTATGTTCAAGACGAATCTTCTCCTGTTCTAAAGAAGCGAGTTTTTGCAATTTCAAGTCTA
>JACOZM010000077.1 GCA_016181345.1 Candidatus Woesearchaeota archaeon | reverse complement strand
GGGACATATTCGTCTCGGACAGTTAACTTAAATCCATTTTCTTTCTTAACAATCTGTAATGAATGGTCTCTTTGTTTATATTCTTGGATTAGCTTATCCATAATAGGATCAACTTCTTCCACACTTAGAGAGCATAAACTCGCAATCCTTTCTGTAGAAATATCTTTACCAACGGCAAATAGTACAGCTTCAACTCTTTTTTCTTTTGATTCCATGAGTTTTTAATTATTTGTAATTAGTTTTAGTTGTTATGGGGCTCTTCCTTTTTTAATGAATATAACCCCGCTTTTAAATCTACCTTGCCCTCATCGATAAGTTGATCCAAATAATCCTCAAGCTTATCTTTCTGCACTCCCGTCAGTTCAGATAATTGCTGCGAAGTCAAGCCTTCCCGCCCCCGTAATAAGACAGTAAGATAATTCTTTAACAATCCAGACGTGTTCTTTTTCAAGAAATCGTTTTCTGCTTTTATCTGCTTAGCAACCATATCAACTGCATGAAGTTTTGACTGCAAGTCATTAATAACAATAGATAATTCTTCACCAGAAAATGTTAGTTCGGCAGGATCGAGAATCTCAATAATTGACGGCATATAATCAAAGCAGAACTGCGTCATCTTCGTCACACTTTTAGCTTCGATCTCTAATTCAGCAAATGTAGCCCATAGCTCTTCTTTTTCCTGCTTCTTGATGTCCGCAAGCTCTTCATGGAGCACTTTAAATTCCTTATCTGACTTGATCTTGGCCACGTAATCTTTCATTGTTTTTTCAATATGCTCTTTAGGCCTGCCGATGAGTTCCAAAATGGTGCGGAAGACTATTTTTTGTCCCATTAACTCTAAGAGAAATATGATATTTTTAAGCCTTTCTAAACTAAAGTATCTGAAGAAATACCCCTATACTCGACTACCGATGGATGATTAGGACGATCCCAATCAAAATTAAAGAAATGATAAAGATATAGGGGAGAACAGTCAATGATTTTGCTGAGCTAGATTGGTAGACGACAATCCCTGCCGTGTTCGTTTCTTGGACGGAAGATGTTGAAGTGCGTCGTGCTTCAGAACTATTAGACGGAAATTCTTCATCTCCACCTGCTAATGAAGATATCCCTAAGCTGCTTTCCTGCTCTTCCAAAAGATAGATTGTTTCTGTTAATTCTTTCTCTGTTTTCTGGCCCTCCCGCTTCATCTTTACTTTGATCTTATACTCTCCAGGCTTAAGGGTATCATCCAGTTTTGAGTAAAGGGTTAATTGTTTGGTTTCGCCGTTTTTGAGATTAATTATTTTTTTATTTGCTTCTCGTTCTGTAGCTGCGTTTCCACAAGAATAGCATTTATTCCCTTGATAAACATATGCCCAAAGCTCATAGGACAAACTTTCTTTTTCATTGTTTTTAAGCTGTATTTTTAATGGTAGGATTGCTCCAACAGAAGTAATTTGAGGTAGATCTAGAATTTGGAAAGCCGGTTGTTTTTCCTTGGTTTTACTTCCAGAAGAAGGTTCTGAACTTGCCTCTTGATCACACAAAGAAGCTTCAACCCCTTCCACTTTGAACTCTTCTTTTACTTCTAATCCGAGACCGGAAAAAATAAGGTCAAGGGCATCATCATCTCCATTGCATCGAGCTTCTAATTGCAAAGGCAGGCTGAGAGTAATGTTTTGAAATTTATCGTAAAGATTTACTTTACTTCTTTCGCTAACGATTTCACCATCCTGCTCGGCCCACAGCTCTAATGATGTTTTAGTCGAATTTCCCTTATAAGCATTGACTTTTACCAAAAATTGTTCACCCCATGCAGCACTTTCATCACTTCCCAAGTAAAGGTCTTGAATTGCTAATGATGGTTGAAAAACTTGGTATTGAGAATTGATAGAGAATATTCTGCTTACTGAATTATCCATCTCATCCGTATCATTACAGCCTAGCTCATCAATCCAGAAGGTTATTTGATAAATCCCCTCGGCGAGATTTGGAGAATAAGAGACTCCTCGCTCATCATCTATCAGAACATTCGTCCAAGGAGAGTATTCCTTAATAGTTTCACCAAAGGCATCTTCTATTTTTCCTCTAACCGTCACGTTTCTTGGAAGACCAATAAACCGTGAAACATAAACATCAAACGTAAAATCAGCACTATGGAAAATAGAACTGCTGGAGTTCATGAGTAAAAGCCAATCACAACCTTCAGAAATCTGATTCACCCTATCCGGAGTAGGAGGAGTCAAATAAAAAGTTTCTTTGATATTGCTCCAGCTCATCCCTGACGTAGACCCTGAGTAAGAAACTTCATCTAATAGTTCATCACCGTAAAATAACCGAACGGTTTCCATCCCTTCATTATTTAAGGCAAAGTCGGTGTCGCCATCACGATAGATAGTTACATAATTTTTCGGCTGAAGAAATAACCCAGCAGAATTTATTATTTTACTTTCAACAACATATAGCTCATGATCGTCGCTTCCATCCTTAAGAATCAAACCTTTAAGATACATTGTTTTCTTTCCCCCATTATAAAGTTCGACCCATTCTCCCTCGGGCTTTAAGAGGTCGTCTTCCCAAAAAGGATCCGGTAAGATCTCAGAAATTTTTAAATCCCTAAAATTGCTGGCAAAGTCAAAAATGCTGTTTTCTCTTCCCGGTGTTCCGAGTTCTTCAATACTTTCACTCCAAGTATTATCACTTCTACGCTCTAAAGTAAAATTGTTGCGATAAGCTCCTTGCTGCTGTTCATAACTAAAGCGTTTCTCTTCAGAAAACGTCTCATTCCATTGGCACTTTAGAAGAATAGTGTCCTGATCGTTATTCAGATTTAATGATAGTTTAATTGCCGGAATATCGTGATAAGAAGTGTTAAATAACCCTAGATTATTGGCTAAAATAAGATAGCTGTTACCGTCGATAATTGTTTTGGGAATTGCCTTCCCATCAAGAGTACAATTACTCAGATTTAAACTTGTATTTCCAGAAGAGTATAGCTCTATCCACTCATTTTCTGATCCTAATACCGTTGAAGGAGCATACATCACTTCGTTGATGTCTAGATTTGCAGAAGAATTAGCTGCTAAGATAAAGAAAAATAAAAGGAAAGTTAGGGAAAATCTAACCATAGAAGGAGAAAAATAAGCTTAAATAAATAGTTTTTGTTTTTACTATTTTATAATACTAAACAAAGTTTTTAAACCTCGTTCTATTTTTACCACCTATGGGTTGGTTATTTGGAAAGAAAAAAGTTGAACCGCGGGTGCCGTTTCCCGAGCCTGTTTTTCCTGACGAGAGTGCATTACGGTTTCCTAGCTCATTAGGAAAAGAGAAAATTATTGAGCCGATGAGGTTAAAGGAGGCTGCAGGATTTAGCAAACCTTTGCCGTTTCCTGAAATGCCTAAGCCGCAACAACCTATTTCTGTTCCACGGCCTTTAGGAGCTAAGCCAAGTATGCCGATGAGTCAACGGCCAGGGGAAATGTATCGGCCGTCAGCAGTAAAAAGAGAGGAAGAGCCAAAATTTATTAAAGTTCAGCTCTACCAACGAGTTCTAGGAGAATTAGACGGATTAAAGACTGATTTGAATGCATTGCATAGTGCCGATACGCGTTTGCAAAATTCCGAATATAATGAAGAGAATCACTTTTCTAAATTAAGAAGAAGTGTGAGAGCTATCCATGATGACTTATTGCAGATGGATAAGACGCTGTTTAATACTAAGGGTGAATAAAATGGATAAAATGCCTGTTTTTATAAAAGTCAGCGAGTACAATGAAGTGCTCAGCTTAGTAAAGGTCATCCGCAAGAAGATTGAGGATGCTAAAGAGACGCTATTAAAGATTCACGATTTAAAGAATGAAGAAGATCATCAGCTTGAACTTTGGCAGCATACGCTAGCTGAAGTAGAGAAGAAAGTTGATTTTATTGACCATTCCTTGAATGAACCAGAAAAATATTAAAAATGGCCCAGAAACGACCATATAGGAGACATAAAAAAGTGAAACGCCCAGAGCATACCATATCTGAACCAAAACCGAAGGAGCCAGAGTATATGGTTCAAGTAAATGATACTCAGATGCTCAGGAAAGATATTCTAGAATCGTTACGGGAAGTTATCATTTTCATGCAAGGATACGAAAAATTCAGGAAGATACAAGAAGATAAAGTAAATATGATCACGCTTTTAAAATCTGATGTTAAAGAGATCACAAGTATCATTGATAATAAATTAAGGAAATTCTTGCCAAAAGGAAAATTAGTGGCTATCGATCCGGAAAAAGTAGTAGTTCAAAAGGAGAGTTATAAGGTTTCTGAGGATTATCATTCTGAGCCAGAAGAAGAAGTATCTCTTGCTCCAGTAATGCCAGCTAGACCGCAAGTTGCTGCTCAGCCAAAGCCTTCACAAACCGCTTCGGAACTTGATGCTTTAGAAGCACAGTTGAAGGATATTGAGAATCAGTTGAGAAGTATGGGTTAGAAAAATCTCTTAATTCTTATTATTTCTTTGTTTGTTCTTGATGAAGGAGATTATTCAGTAGATAAATTTATAAAATTCTCTTTAAACGGTAGCTTCATGTGGGCGTGCCGGAGTGGTCAAACAGATATGGGGCAATTCTCAGTTTCCTATCTGGAACAGACGGGATGGACTCAAGATCCATTGGCTTAGTGCCTACGCAGGTTCAAACCCTGCCGCCCACATATTTTTCCCAAAGATATTTAATATCAAATGGTTTTCTTGTTAAAGTGCCTACAAAAACGAGAGAATGGTTCAAGATCAGCTTTTTGAAATTAGCTGCTGCGCTTAGTGGAGGAGATCAACGTCAAATCGACCATTGGCTTGATGATATTGAAGAAGAACTTGGGGAAGAAGATATTATTATGATTGCGGGACTAAAAGCAGTCATAAAGTCGACCATAGAAAAATTAAGGAAGAATATCAACAATAAAAACGCATGTTATGCAATCATTAGAAATATCATCAAAAAACTTAGCTAAAATGAAAACACTTCTCATTGCTACTTCAAATGAAGGAAAATTAGATGGGTTATCCTATGAACTCTTATCCTTACCGTTAAATATAGTTTCTCTTCAAAATTATCTAGTAGATGATAGCACTCTTATTGAATCTGGAAACACGTTTGAAGAAAATGCGAAAATAAAAGCAAGATTCTATGCAGAAAAAATAAAACTAATCACGCTTGCTGATGATTCAGGGTTAATAGTCGACGCTTTAAAAGATGAATTAGGTGTAAAAACAAGAAGATGGGGAGCAGGAGAAAAAGCTAGCGATAAAGAATGGTTAGACTTTTTTCTCAAACGCATGGAAAAAGAAAAAAATAGAAAGGCCCTATTTGTTTCCTGCATTTGTCTTGTTGATAATCATGGAAAAATATTATGCACGGCAAGGGGAGAAACATACGGAACCTTAGCAAGAGAAATACAGGCTCCAATCAAGCCAGGTATTCCGTTAAGCTCAATTTTTATTCCAGACGGCTGTGACAAAGTTCATTCAGCCATGTCCGTTGAAGAAAAAAATAAGATAAGCCATCG
>JACOZM010000076.1 GCA_016181345.1 Candidatus Woesearchaeota archaeon | reverse complement strand
TTTCTAGGAAAGGGATTAACAAAATAGTATCTCTAACTTCACTAAAGCAATTAAAGACAGAATTCGTAATCCTTTAAGCTGCAAAAACGCAGATTTTAAATACCTCCTATACTTTCTCAACTGGATATGGTGATAGCTGGATTACAAACAATACTAACAACTTCTATAGCAGTTTCTGCTACTCTTGCTGCTCTTGCTGGAGTCGTGATGCTCGAGCGGATTTTTCATGACAAGTTAAAAGAATTATTTAATGATAAGACATATTTTCTTTTCTTTTTTATGGTTACTGGCTATATGTTATATTCTCTCGGGGAAGTTGCCCTGTATATGACCGAAGTCGTGATGAAAAAACAATCCTTTCCAGGAATCCCTGATGTGTACTGGGTAGGGGGAGGATTATTCATCTTGGTTTCGTTTATTGTTCTAGCTTTTCAACTTATGAAAGAACATTATACTCACGGTAAATTATCTTCCATGATCCTCTTTGCAGTACTTTTAGTTGCTGTTGTAGCTACATTATTATTTACCATTACCTTGGGCCCTAAAGCCCACTTCTTAAATTATTTTTATCCTATCATTAGTTCATTAATCGTAGCTTTTGGACTAAGTGTCATTTTCTTCTCTTCCAAACTGGATCATTTTGGTTCAGCTTTATCGCTATTTTTCTTGGCTAGTTGCTGTATATTATTAGCCGACGTCTTTTATACTTCTGTTGTTGCTAGTGGGGGTTATGGTCTTTCAGGAATAATTGCTGATGTTGCTTATCTTGCCGGATATTTCCTAAGTTTCCTAGCCTTCGTTGCCATGCGTTTGAAAGTGCATTCATTATCGCAGTAAACCATCTTTTGTCATACTATCTTTTCACAGCAATTTCTAACTTTTCAGTTACAACAAAAACGAAAGGTTTAAATAAAAGTGTTGATTTTTATTCATTATGATTGCTAAAACCAGAGTTGATTGTATTCACTGTTAGTGATATTTTTTCTAGTTTAAACTTTCTTAATTATCGTCAATTTTGTAGTCCGAAAATACAACCATTAATCAGTATTGTTTCTAATTTTCATCATCGTTAGGACATTTGTCCCTTAAGATTGTTTTATGCCTGCAGTAGTGTCCACAGAAAAACAACGATTTTTCTGGGATGCCAAAATGATCGATGTCATTTTGTGCATAACGGCTAGCACGCTAGACTGTGATTTCTTTTAGTTGTCAAATATCAACTATTGTTGTTAACATTGCAGATTTCTAGAAGCGAGAGTTCGATTCTTTCCTGCAGGCCTCAATACTAACCAACGAGCCGTCGGGCTATAAGCGAGGAGATAAATAAAATGACACAAGCACTGGAATTGCAAATAGGTACAGTCTTGAAGGCGAGACTCATAGTGGAGAAGTCACCACCTATTTCGGTTTATTCATGCCTTCCGCCATTTTTTGAAATGGTTGAAAGAGAAGGACTGGATGAATCGCAAATAGACCGGTTGTTTAGGAAGGTATATCTCGGACCAGATGAGTGCACTGTGCAACGAGAAAAAGAATGGGCAGAATGTAGAGCACAATTTTGCTGTGAAGCATCGGACGGGATTAGGATTGTTTTAAACCAAGATTATGGTATTCCCCAGATATGGTATAATCGGCCTTTGCAGTTTAATGCATTAGCCATTGGCACCGATGAAGAAGCAGAAAAATATCGGCTTAGAGCATTTGGAAGACTTGAACGTGCAGGATTTCTTATCGTTCCTTTTGATAGTGCTTGGACTAAATTTCCTACTGAATCTGATGTCCGCGGATACTTAGAAGGTGGTTCAGCAGCTAAAGGAATGAATTACCTAAAGGCGAGGGAACAATTCTCGAATAATGATGTAGGAAGAAAACTGAGTTGTAGGCGATAATGGAGGAATAAATAAAATGAAAGAAGAAAAAGAAAACGAAAAAATGGGAATTGAAATAGTAAGTAATTTTGAGGATCAAGCACGAAATGATGCTGGTTGTATTCACCCCCGGCAATTATCAATCAATACCATTGGGGTGGGTAGCGAGAGTTAGTGGTAACCCGTGGATTTCAAAATACGGAAATATTTTAGATTGCCGAAGTAAACAGGAATTAGCGTCTTTATTTGGAGGAAATGATGAAGATCTAAAACTTAAAGAGACTCTTCTTCAGTTGCGAGAGCCATTAGAATACTTCCAAGGCATGCCGGTTATTGATCGAATTGTTAAGTCCTTGACGACAAGCCAGACATTTAATTCTGGTATAACCTTGCCGGTAAAGCCTGGAAATTATTTAGGATTAGAAGAAAGTGTTTTAGGATTGCCGTTAGCTTGTTTTCCTGAGCCATGGTTAGGATCTGCGATGGAAAAACAAGGCGAAAGCCAGCGATTAGAAGAAACATTAAGGATAGTGAGAGATCCAGCAACAAGTAAAAAATATAGTCTAAGAAGAATCAACAAACTCTTGGATTTCGTAAACAGAAAGATTAGTCCTGGAAGTAAGCCTCAAGGAATGGGCCGTTATCCGCTATTTTTTTTTAACATTGGCAGCAAAGCTTTAATCGTTCCTAGTGAAGAATTAGCCCGGTTAGAAGAAGCAGCATATTCTATGTTTCAAGGATTCAGCCAGTTTGCAGGAGAATGGAGATTGTCTGGAGATGTTGAAGGAACGTTAGCCAGATTCAAGAAAAAGACTTGGGATAAAACACCAAATCTAGAAACGTATATGCTTGCCTTTGACTTTATGAAAGATAGAGAAGGAAATTGGACGGTTACTGATGTAGGAGGCCTAGGCGGCGGGGCTATTGCTGATTTGTATTTCTGTAATCTTGTTGATCCTATCTATAATGACCCTGCGAATATTCTAGCTAGGGCCTTATCTAGTTATGAGGCAAGGCTGCAAATTGTTCGGCCGTTCTTAGGAATGAATCTCTGGGAAGCTCGAATGCTTCAGAAAAAACTTGCTGAATTAGGTTATCAGACTGAAATGGCTGACGGTCAAGAAGAAGGAGTAAATATTGTCACTTCTTTCAAACCCGAGATTGCTAAAGTAAAGAACTCTTTGCCAACAGCTTGTCTTGCTCAGCTCTATGGAGTTCCATTAAGGAACTATGTATTGCAATCTATGGCGGATAATTTGCAAAAAGAATTTGGCGTTAGAGTTTCTAGCTTAGTTGATTTTGAACAAAGAGCTAGTTCATTAGGAACAGAATTTGCTCTGGCTCAAGTTCAGGAGGAGTTTGGAAACTGGATGGTTTATCGTGGGAAAGAACGCAGAACAGGACCAATCTTGATTGATGACTTAAGAAAATATAAACCTTCTGGAGTCGTCTTGGAAAAAATGTGTCCTCCTTGGTTAAGATTAACAAAAGAAACATTAAATCAAGGAAGCTTAGCAGGAGATTACGCAGCGGAGTTAAGGTTCTACCTAGCTGTAGAAAAAAGATGATCACGACACTTATCATCGACGGATATCAAACTTGTATAAAAACTGGAGAGGATGATCTAGCTAAAGCAATGAAGAAAGCGTATGAGGAAATCTCTCCAAATACTACGCTTCCTCCTTTTTTTCTTTTTTTAGAAGCCTATCAGCAGGTAGTAGTAGAGATAGAATCTGAGGCTGATGCTAAGACTGATGCTGATAGTAAAAAAATAATAACTGATAAAGTAATTCGTAGTAGGGATATCAATGATAAAGAAATAAAAGATGCAGAAACAATAATTACCAAAGCAATTTTAATTGATGAAAGAGTATTGTTGGAAAAAACATTTGAAAAGATGAACGTTAAAATACCTAAAGAAATCATCAACGAACTAGCAGATAGAAAATGGACTGTTTTTTCAGAGAATGTTTCTCTTTATCCAGACGTCCTTGTTGGTTTAAGAGAATTATTTCAAAGGTATAACTTAATTCTTTGTGTTGATGGTTGTGAGAAATACGAACAACAAGTTATGGACAAATTAAGTTTAACTCCATTTTTTGACCGGATCATTACTACGGATAAAATAGGGCTTTCCAAAGAAAATCCTTCTGCCTGGAACGTAATTTTAAAAGAATTGTGCTGTCGTAAAGAGGAAGTTTTAGTCCTTGATGATCGTCCAAAAGTACTTCTTGCTGCAGAAGTGGCCGGTCTTAGAACAGTAAGGGTGAGAAGAGGAAAATATCGTTATTTAGAGAATATCACTCCTCCAGATCTTGAAGTAGATTCTCTGCTTCAATGTACTGCCGCTTCTCAATTTTTTAGCAATCAGTTGACAAACTTTTTAAACAATGCAAAAATAAAGAGCAATATAATTAATAAGAGAATAATCAAGGAAAAGATCATTAAGAGAATATAATTAAGGGAAATATCCCTGAGGAGAACACGATTAAGAGAAATACAATCAAGAAAAATACAATGAAGAGGTCTATCTTATGAATCTACAAAATGCTAAAGGAACACAAGACGTTCCACCGGAAGAAAAAGCGTTGAAAAATCAGCTCGCAGAGTCATTACAGAAGATATTTTCTCTGTACGGCTTTTATCCGCTAGAAACCCCTTTAATCGAACGCTACGAAACTTTAGCAGCAAAATTTGCTGCCGGGGAAGCTTCTGATGCTCTGAAAGAAATCTTTAAATTAAAAGATCAAGGCGACCGTGATTTGGGGTTAAGGTTTGATTTAACCGTACCATTAGCCAGATATATAGCGATGAATCCTAATTTGAAAATGCCCTTTAAGCGATATGAAATAGGTCCTGTCTTTCGCGACGGCCCTATCAAGGCAGGAAGGATGCGCCAGTTCTGGCAATGTGACTTTGATATCATTGGAAGTAGTTCGATGGTGGCTGATGCTGAATGCCTCGCACTATTCGAAAATGGATTTGATCAGCTCGGAATAGACGTCATCATTAAAGTCAATAATCGTAAGCTTCTTAATGGGATTTTGGAGCAAGCAGGAATTACTGATAAAGAAACAGCTATCGTCACTATCGATAAGCTAGATAAGATCGGAGAAAAGGGAGTTACTGAAGAGCTAAAAACACGGGGATTAAATTCAAAACAGATCAAGGCAATTTTGACTCTTATTAATCCACAAACATCCTTGCAAACATTAAAAGAGGAGATCACTGCAGAAGAAGGGATTGAAGGGCTGAAAGAATTATCTGAGCTTTTCCAATATATCGAGAAGATGAACCTGAAAAAAATAAAATTTGAAGCTTCTTTGGCTCGTGGCTTAGCCTATTACACAGGAACAGTCTTTGAAGTTTATGCAAAAGAAAGTAAGATCACTTCCTCTTTAGGTTCTGGAGGGAGATGGGATAATATGATCGGTAACTTTATGGGCGGAAACCGAGTGATTCCTGCTGTCGGCGGAAGTTTTGGTTTAGTTCCTATCGTTGAAACATTAAAGGAAAAAGGCAAAATTTCTTCTGGAAACCTTACTAAGGCTTACGTCATTCCGATTAATACGATCAACGAAGATAAGGTCCTATTGAGAGACATGGTCTCTGGAACTGAAACATTGCTGTCAACAAAAGATATTATTCGAAAATTAAAAGAAGGTTAATATCAAGGCTAATACATCAAACCCTGTAAATACATCCATGCCACTTAAATAACCCCATAAATAACCCCATAAATAACCCCATAGATAAACCCGTATTAAAATAAGGTAAGAAAAAAAGCTCTATGAAACCATCTCATTTGAAACTCATTGGGTATTGTGCAACCCTTATTCTTATTCTAAACATTGTTCTTTTCTCTTTTAGGATTATTTCTCCTCTTCCTTTTTGGATAATCATTGTTCTTGGAGCTATTTTTGTTTATTATGGATTACCAAAATTAAAGAATTCTTAAACAATTTTAAATCTTGAACAATAGTAATATCTCAATCTTAAAATTTCAATGTTAAATGATGATTAAATCTTGGTATACACAATCGGCTTATCTCTAACAATCATTGAATGCTCTGTTTGTGCCACCATCCCTTGCGCTACTTCTGCTAATGGGGGATAAGGTCGAACTACTCCTAAACTTTGTAATTCACGTAATCCTAAAGCCGTTCCACCTTTTCCAAATTGCCGAGTCAAATCACGGAACGTAAACGGCAATCCATTTCGAGGCTTTACAAATTCTACAATCTTTCGGGCATAAGGGCTTCGGACTCCTTTTTCTTTTCCCATCATAAAGACAGTTGCTTTGCCTTTATCTTTAACTAATCCAGTTCCGTTGGTGATAAATGGCTCTATTGCAATCTGCATATCTTCTTTTAATTCTGTTTTGTCTTTATTGTTAAACGTAGGAATAGAAATTCCTCCGTGAACTCTATATCTGCCAAGAGTGTGCCCGCAGAGGTTTTTAATGGTCGTAAAACCCTTAGCTTCTGCTTCTGAATATTGTGCTTCTCCTAACTCCCAAAGTTGTACTCCGGGACGGACTAATTTTATCGCTGCATTCAATGCTTTTTGTGATGTAGTGATAAGATCTTTCCATTCGTTAGAGGTTCCTGATATAATTGTCATGGCATTGTCAGCAATATATCCATCAATATGCACTCCAATATCAACTTTAATTAAATCTCCTTCTTTGGACACAGAAGTATCATCATCATCAGGACAGTAATGAGCCGCTACATCATTAACTGCTAATTGTGCCCAGGCGATTTCTCCTCCTAATTCTAAAATCCTCTTTTCACAATAATCCATCGTTGTTAAGAACGACGTTCCAACTACAGAAAGTTTCTTTGCCCCTTCCTCGCGTACTTGAGCAGCAATTCGTCCTGCTTTCATGATTTTGTTCAGTGTTTCTTCATCCATGGAGAATCTCCTAAAATAATAAAAACCATCCACCTCTACGATGTCATTAAAGTTATCATTTTGGTTATAGTTATTATAAAGTTAACAATAGTTAAAACGCTTCAGTTTATAAGATTTATTGCTCTTAGCTTTTCTAAGGTTTCTCTGGGGCTTTTTACCGTAACATAATCAACTATTTTTGTTGCCGGATAATCATTTCCTCCTGGATACGTTTTATCACCAAAAAATATGATCGAAGTTAAGTCTATCCCTTGATGGTCGGAAAATTGCTTGATCCCCCATCCTTTATCCAGGCCCTTTCGAGTAATGTCAATAGTACTGGTTCCAGCAATAGTTATTTCATATTTAGTTTCATCTAAGATTTTTTTAAGATATTTGATCCAAACTTTCCGCTTTTCTCCGTCAGGATCATATTGTTTCTTTAATTCGGTTGGAGCATGCCGGCCGATGGCAGAAAGGGCAATCTGTGTTTTTCTATCTTGGATTTGATCTTCTTTCGTTGTCATTGAGTGTATATTGTAGTGTTCAGTTAATTTTTGCAGGGCTAGAAGAACTTCTTTTCTTTCTTCAGCAGTTAAAGAAAATCGATAAAGCTCTTTTTCAGTTCCGCTCATATCTATACAAATTGTTCCTGTTCCTGGCAGCAAGAAATGTTTTCCTTTTATCTTCGAGGAGATCATCTCCTTAAGATAATGAGGTTCTGTTCCCGAGATAAACGCGAATATATAACCTTTTTTAATTAAGGAAGAAATAACTTCAGCCATTTCATCTTCAATCACTTGACAAGTTTCGCAGATAGTTTCGTCAACATCAGCGAAGATTATCTTTTTAGTTGCTAAGTAATCATGATTAGATAATTCTCTGGCAGTAATTTCCATGAACGGAGTATTCTTTTCCTTTTTTAAATAGTTGTGGAAGAAAAGACTATTATTATTATTATTATTATTATTATTCAGAATTTCTTATAAGAACTACCGTAATCCTACTGCAAATTCAAACTCTTTCATCCTCTTACGTTTCTTTTTTCTTCCATTCCCTTTTAGAAAAAATCCGTCATAAAGTAGAACTGCTTTTGATTCCCGATGATAAGCAAGTGTAGGGGAATAGATTGCTCTTCCCTGCTGTACATCTAACCCAGAGAGTACTTTCAACGTGCCAGTATTATCACTGATTTCTGCATTTGGCGTCATGTCAACACAAGGCTCTTTATATCCCGAGCAATACAGCCAAAAAGTTGTTTCTCGAGCAGTTCTTCTCAATCCAGGGGATGAGAGATCAACATTAACTCCTTCTTGCTCTTCATAGTGGTAAGGTCCTCTCAGCGTAACTAAGATAATATTAGTGTAAGAGCCAAGATCTAATGGGTTTCTGGAGTAGTTTGGCTCGGCCATAACAAAATAACTAGAACGAGCCAATTCTTCTCGATGGTGTAAGAAATCAGAAATCGTATCAGCGTGATAATGGCGCAGTTCTAAAAATCTTGCAGTGATATAAGGTAAGGAAATTCTTCCATGTTGTTCTTTAATCTCTTCTAGTGTATCTCTCATAGTAATAAATAATCAATCTAATTTAAGATAAATATCCATTATTAGGTCCCATACCTAATTTCATTTCTAGCTTTGGCACTAACTCTAAACCTGGTTTTCTGTCCTTGACTATCCAGAAATTCATCTCCCCAAGAGCCAGATAAGCGATAGCCCGTGTCAGCTCCTTGATAAAGAAGCCTTTTTGGTTCGGTTAGTCCAGAAGGCAGTTGTAAGGACATTTCAGTTTCTCGTCCATGACGATCAACAATAAGATCATTTCTTAGCCCACCAAGTCTAAATCCAGTATCACCCGGAGTTTTTCCAAAATAATCAGTTAATTCTTTTTTCTCTGTCATGATATTCCTAGAACCTTGGTATTTTTATGATTTTTGGTTCAGAATAATGAACAAATACGATCAAAAAAAGAAATCTCTGCCTACTCACTATTTTCCAGCGTAACCTTTATAAATAACCATTGGAAATAGCTTATTGGACGGCCATAGGGGCATGGTTCACCTGTTCCCATTTCGAACACAGAAGTTAAACATGCTTCCGTATTGGTGTGTACTGCACTACGCGGGAAATCCGATAAGCTGTCCACTCTTTTTTTTAATATCCTGATTTATGGAATAATTTTTCTTCACTATTTTTTATTAATCACAAACTTCTTAATTAAATAAGACATCATATACGTGAAAAAGATTAAAAGAATATAAACAATTGGAAAAGTATACTGTATTTTTAGGATACTAAACATTGTTTTTAAAGATAATATTGGAGAGGAAGTAACAATGAAACCTATCAAAAAAATAAATATAACTGTAAAACACATGATTATTGAAGCAGAGATAACACTATAGGTCAATGTTTTTTTAATTAATAGGAGATTCATCTTTATTACTCCTTTGCTTACATCTGCCTTTAAACCTTCATCGATGATCTGATTATCGGAGTAGCCTTCCTCTATCATTGTTGGTAAAATCTTCCTTAAAAATTCTACTTTGTGATTTGTATTAGCATTCATAAATTGGTTTACATTTTATACTATTTAAGATTTTCTTCAGAACCAGGATCGTAAAGGCTAACATAAACAATAAATCATTAATTTTAACCTCTAATTCCACAACACTTTTAAATAAAATTCCTCTCAATAAGGTTAAAAACTGAGGTGTAGTTAACAACATGAAAGCATTAATCCTAGCCGCAGGATACGCCACGAGGTTATATCCGCTCACTGAAAATACTCCTAAACCTTTATTGGAGGTAGGCCGTCAAACTATTCTAGAGCATATCCTTGACAAATTAAAGGAT
>JACOZM010000075.1 GCA_016181345.1 Candidatus Woesearchaeota archaeon | reverse complement strand
GCAGCTTGCCTTCTTTATTTAGAATAGCTTTTAATGGAAGCTTATGCTTCTTCCACCATTCTATATCTGTCTTATCACCAAATGTACAGATCATGACAAGGCCAGTGCCAAAATCCTTGTCTACCTTGTCATCCTGCAATATTGGCACATTCTCATTAGTCAATGGGACAATTGCTTTCTTGCCTTTCAGATATTTATACCTGGTGTCTTTTGGATGATAGAAGAGAGCAACGCATGCAGGAATAAATTCTGGCCTTGTGGTTGCAATTGTGATCTTCTCGCCATCATCTGTATCAAATTTTATATAGTTAAGAGTAGTTGTTCTTTCTAAATCTTCTACCTCTGCTTGGGCTAATGCAGTCTGATGATTTGTACAGAACAATGTTGGCTCCTCATCCCTATAGCATAGCTTCTTTTCTATCAAGTCAAGGAAGGAAGTCTGGGCTGCCTTTTGTGCTTCTAGGTCTATGGTAGTGTATAATAACTGCCAGTCATAAGAATGGCCTAGCTTTCTGAAGAAACGATCAGCATATTCCTTCTCTATCTTGGCTGATTCTTTCTTGCATAGCCTACGGAATTCCTGCCTGGTAGTTGAGGCCTTAGACAGCTGGTATTTTTCCTCTACATACTTCTCTGTTGGCAGGCCGTTATTGTCGAAACAAGGAGCGAAGTAGATGTTGTAGCCAGCCATCCTTTTGTATCTTGCTATTATCTCGAATTGAGTATAGTGTAGGGCATGGCCTATATGTAGATGGCCTGCTGAAGCATATGGCGGAGGGACATCTATGGAATATACTGGCTTCTTGCTCTTGCTGTCAAACTTGTATATATGGCTGCTCTCCCAGAATTTCTGCCATTTTTCTTCTATTTCTTTTGCATTGTACTCTTTTGGCAATTCCATATATAAGTTGCTAGGAAAGAGATTTTTAAATGTTTGCTATAAACTTTTAGAAAAAGTTTATTAAAATGTTATACATTAACTATGCCGCTGCTTACCAAATAGCTCTTAACTTGCTTGAATAAGAGCTCATGCCCCTCGCTATTTGGATGCAGACCGTCTTCTAATAGTGTTTTATAGTCTAGATTCATAAACTTGTCAAATACATCTATGAAATGTATATTGTTCTCTTCGCAGAATGTCTTGATTATCTTGTTGTATTCCATTATATTACTATTACTATAGGATTTATCTACCTTCATCTTAAGGCATTTCTCCTCATCTACAGGAGTAAGGCCGACAAATACAATCTTACCAGAATGTTTCTTAGCTAAGTCATGAAGCCTGCGGATGTTATCAGCAAATTTTGTAGATATTGTAACTGTAGAGTTCAATTTCTGGTCGAAGATGGAGTCATTAATGCCTACAGCGAAGATAAATATAGATTCTTCTTCAGGGTCTTTTCTATGCTCTAGCTCCCTTTCAAACCTGTCTAGCAGCTCTTGGGAAGTGTCACCAGATACCCCTAGGTTATATACAAGATAGTATAGGCTTGGATGTGAGAGTACTTTTTTATCTACAACTTTTCTCAGCCTGTTGACCCAGCCACCTTCTGCATCCCAGGCACCATATACAATAGTATCGCCAAATGCAAATATCTGCGGCATATAATTCTAGAGTAACTTGGTTTTATTAAGCTTTGCTGTTAAAGGGCTCTGACTCTTTTGTAGCCTTTTGACTTTTTAGTCTTAATCTGACTTTAAAGTGCAATTATTTATTAGTCTGGTGATTTAGCCACTTAATAGTCATATGTAAGCTTTATATATAACTATGCCATAGTAATATAGTTGCGATTACAATAAAATTTATATATAAAAAGAGAGGTGAAATATATATGGTTGCTAAAAAACAAGATTCTTTTGATAGGGTTACCAACAAAAAAATTAAAGGTCACCACTCGTAAAGGTCCCTGCGGCAATGGAACTGCTACTTGGGAAAAATATGAAATGCGAGTGCATAAACGTTTGATTGATTTAGGCGCTGATGAACGGACGCTACGTTTAGTGATGAGAGTTCCTATTCCTGAAGGTCTCAATATTGAGATTGAAATGGTTGATGTTTAGAATAATATAGTTGATTAATTTTGATTAATTCTTTATGTAAATGCTTATGATTCTTCTTGCTTGTTCCTTAAAAATTTTTAACAGAATTGTATCCTTTTAAAGTTCTGAACAATTAAGAATTAAACTCAAGAAGAATTAAACTCAAGAAGAATTAAACTCAAGAAGAATTAAACTCAAGAAGAATTAAACTCAAGAAGAATTAAACTCAAGAAGGTTGCTTTAAATTATTCTATTAAATTTTTTGTATTTCATCTTTGTACTTAATCTATTATTATTATTATTATTATTATTATTCCGTTCTATAAACTCTTTTTAAGGCTTCAACTATTTTTCTAGCATCACTTTCGTTGAAGAAACCATTAGGAGTGATACTTATACATGTAGCTGGAGAACCTAATTCCTCAGGCCGGGGAGATCCAGTGCCCACAAGGTAAATTAAATTGCTTGGTTCTTCACTTCTACCTTCATATCCTAGCATTGCTGCTGCTAAAACGTCAGAACTTGATTCAGAAACTCCGTTAATGATAACTCCTCCATATCCTAGTTTATCTGCAAGAAGCAAGTCTTCAACTCCATCACTTCCACTAGATCTACTTATTCCTTTTATATTTAAGATTCCTTGGCCAGCAGCAGTCTCTAAGGCTTTTACATTGTTTCCAATTCTTATTCCTGGTCGAGTTGTATTTCTATCATACATTAGAACTTGCATTATTAGCTTTTCTGCTCCAGGCATGAATCACTTGAAAGTAGTCTATATTTATAAATTTTCTTTAGAAATATACGTATTTAATAGAACTAAATACTTACTTAGAGATAATCATTTTTTACTTTTTATCTAATGAGTAAATTCTTCGGTCTTTCAGGTCTACTCTATCTTTCAATCTAAATTGGTCTCTAATTGCTCTTTCAACATTTAACTTAGGATCATAGCAGAAGACTAGTCTTTCTATTCCCTCTTGGCTCATATGTTGTAAAAAATCGCCGATTTTATTTTCTTCTGAAGGAGCTCCAGTCTGATCTACCCAGGATGTTGCTCTTCCAAAAGGGGGGTCGGTAACGACAATGACAGGATATTTGGATTGAGGGATTGCTTGAGTTAAAGCATTTCCATGACGGATATTTTGCTCGTTAAATTCTGGTTTTAATTCTCCTATGTTTTGTTGTGTAGCTATTACAGCTTCGGCATTAGCATCTAACCCATAATGTTCTTTAATGACATGATCATAATTTAACATGGCGACAGCAAGAGTTGTTCCACTTCCTACAAAGGGATCATACAATGCTACTGGTTTTTGTTGATCTTTTGTTGCGAGATAAAGCATAGCATGAGCTACAGAAGGAGGAAATATTGGCGTTTTTTCCGCTCTGAGTATCCTCCAGTCGGTCATTTTCATTTCTGGAATACCTTCTAATGGATTTACGCTCATAATTAAGTACATACATTAGCGTATTTATAAATCTTCCTAGTATTTTATCACTATATAGTGACTAATAAATAATGTTTATAGATAAAGAATTAGTCTTGAGTGAAATCCCCTAGAAACTTCTCGTTATAAACTTCTCTTTATAAGCTGTAGAGAGCTTATTTTGCTAAGCTTATTTTGGTAGACGAGGGAGATAACTTATCTCTTCATCCTCTTCTTAACAGATCATAGATATCTTGAGCCGAAGTTCTGCCAAAGTAGCCGTCAGGGCGGACTCTTACAACGTGGGCATCTGTTCCAAGGAGATCAGGATGATTCTCTCCTCCTTGAGGTACGAGATAAATGAAATCTCCTAAACTTCTTTCAGCAACCATAAATCCAAGTACTGCGGTTTGGACAAGATCACTTGCTTCTGCTCCTAATGAATGCAGAATAACTCTATCATATCCTCTCGCTCCTTGTTCTAAGAGTGTTCTTGCATCGAGCTCTCCGGGAAATGGTCCTGGGCGGATAACTTTCTGCACTTCAACACTTCCATCAAGTAGTGTAGTTAAAGCGCGATGATTAGCATCTTGTCTTTTAAGACTTTGGTCTCGGTCATACATTAATACTGGCATTTTTTATTCCTCCAAATATCTATTGAACTCCATTTGTTGTTATAATGATAATTCTTCATTATGATTAATCCTTTATTATGATAATTCTTCGGAATCATAACTTTTCATAATCTAACTTCTCATAACCATAATTCCTTATTCTAATTATTGCTAATGGGTATATACTCCATATATAAATATATCTTCACTGGAATATTTATTCGGGAATATCCAGGTAAAAAGTTTATATAATCAAGGCTTTTTTTTGAATGATGCATGGATTTATGCATGGATTTATGGGCGCATTTATGAACTGGTTTATGTAAGGGTTTATGGAAGGGTTTATGGAAGGATATAGTAAAGGAAAATTAATCTCTGGAACAGGAAAAGGCTCATATTTTGTTAAGATGTATTCTGAGCTGATGGAGAAAAGACTAGGCTTTATCCCCTTTCCGGGAACGTTAAATCTAAGGATGGAAATGATACCTCACTTTAATAAGACAAAAAAAATAGTTCTAAAGAAAGAAGGTTTTGGTGATGTTGATTGTTATCCGATTGTGGTTTGGGATCATTTTCTCCGCAATCATTTTAAAGGATACTTGCTTAGACCTCATAAAACGATTCACCCAGAAGACATCGTTGAGATTATTGCTTCGGTAAGTCTACGAAAAGAATTACAATTAACTGATGGAGATGAAGTACAATGCGAATTGGTATAGCTGACACGACGTTTGCTCGAATTAATATGGGGGAAGAAGCTATACTCACTCTTCAGAAGAAAGCTTTTTCTGACTATGGCTTAAGGATAAAAACTGAACGCTATACTGTTCCAGGGTTTAAAGATCTTCCCGTTGCTGCGAAGAGGCTTTTTGAGAATTATAAATGTGATATTGTTCTTGCTTTAGGCTGGGTCGGGAAGGAAGATATTGATGAAGTTTGTGCTCATGAAGCAAATCTCTTGTTGATGCATGTTGAAGTAGAAGCAAAGAAACATATCATCAAAATTTTTTTTCATGAAAAAGAAGCTGTTAATGATTTTAAGCAGCAGAAAAAAATTGCTGTTGATCGTATCCAGAAGCACGTGCTGAATGCATTAGCTCTATTGAAAGGGAAAGAAGAGCTGACTCCATTAGCAGGACAAGGGTTACGGCAAGGATATGATCACGCTGGAGGATTAAAATGATTTTTTGCTCAAGAATTGTTTGGAGGGAATTAGTATGAAATTAGGAATTGTTGTTTCGGAATTTTACTGGGAAGATATTACTTCCAAAATGCTAGATGAGGCGTTAAATGTTTGCAAGAAGAAAAAAGTGACGGCAGAAATATTTAAAGTTCCGGGAAGTTTTGATATTCCTCTTCCTGTTAAGAAATTCTTAATGAGGAAAGATATTGATGGAGTTGTCACTTTGGGAGCGGTCATTAAAGGTGATACAGCTCATGATGAAGTAATTTCTTTTTCTCTGGCTAAAACGCTACAAGAACTTTCGCTTCAGTTTGAAAAACCAGCTGTTTTAGGTGTTAATGGACCGAGGATGACGTGGGAACAGGGTGTTGAACGGATTTCTCGGGCTGGGGATGTTACCGAAGCTTGTATTAGAATGTGCCAGTTATTACATCCTTAATCTTTCTATTTTTTCTCTCTATTCTCTGTATTCTCCCCAGTCTCTTTATTTCTTTTTTGGCATTTGTTTAGCTAATTTGAGTTTCACTCCATCTTCTTCGCCGTGAGTTCAGGCGATTTTGTAAACTGGTAAAGATAGCATCATCTACAGATTTAGCAAATAAAAATCGCCTCGTTTCTTTGTCTGACGAAGCTATTAGCTGAACTCACCTCCGGCGATGAAGAAGATGAAGCCTATTAAAGCTAAACAAATACCTTTTTTGTATTCTTTTTATTCATCTTTTTAGATAGGCTGTTCTTTATTTTGTTACTTTCTATTAGAATATAATCTTCGAGTGGCGTCACATAAATTTCTCTGTCCGTGTGTGGGAGAATAAACCCAATTATCCGTCAATCCTTGGACTGTTGTCATTGAAGCATGTGATAATGAATTTGTTACAAGTATATAACTAGCACGAGGGCCTTGGCTGCTTAAACGAGTAAGCTCATTAGGGCCAAGAACACTTAGTCTGCTTATTTCTACTTCATCACGTAATCTTGCTGCATAATCAACTCCGGGAAGTCCGCCGATGATTACAAGATGTTCAAACATAACCTCTCTTCTCTTTTCTGAGCTTCTAGAACGGTGCTTTTTTTCGCCTTTTCTTTTTTCTTCTTTTTTGGCTGCATGTTTCTTCTTTTCTCTATTACTTTCTTTACCCTCTTCAGGGGGAAATAGTTGAGCATAATATCTATCTAATGATTGGGCTCTATCTTCCGTTGATCCGGCATCAGCTAACGTAGTCATCATCATTAAATATTCTTGATCATCTCCATATTGCTGATATGCTTTTCTTGCTTCTTGAAGTCTCTCTAAATGGGAAGAGACAAAGCTTTTGTCTGTTTCAATCAATCTACGTACAGGCTCGTCTGAAGTGAAGACTCTCGGCTTTAATGCTCTATAAAGTTCATTTTTTCTTTGTTCTTCATCAAGGTGAATAATATGGCCTAGGTAGTCACGCATGATTTCGTATCTTTCTTCTCGAAGGATATCAATTCTATCTCTTGGGTTAATGCCGCTTTTTGATCCTCTTTCAGTTTCAAGCAGAGCTGTTGCTGGTTCATAGTCTCTTAAAAACCGAAGCATCATCAGTCCATCTTCTAGATTTCGGTCAATTGTTCGCCGAACTATCTGAAATTCATCATAGCTGATGGATACTGCTGTTTCTAACAGCCCTTCATCAGCTACTTGCATCCATGCAGTAATATTGTGCTGATCAAGCGCGCTATTGATTCTTTGATATTTGATAGAATTACAAGCTTGGATAAACCCATAAGCTGTTTCAGGATCGCTAACTGTAGTAAAATCACGATCGAATTTATTTCTTCTTTTGAACTCTTCTTCATTTCCTATTGCACTCAGCATAAATAAAGAATTATTTCCAGCCATAGCTGTTTGATATCGTTTGTGATATCTCTTTACTCTATCAACTATCCCTATCTGTTTTGCAAGCGATTCCTGATAGTGCTCGTAGACTTCATTGAATGAACTCCTGTTTAAATCAACAATTTTTCGAAGAACTTTTTTATCAAATTGAGGTACAATAGTGTCAACATAAAACTGAAGGTCAATGTTTCTTAAAAATCGGTCGGCGATAATCTCTTTAGCAAGTGGATGCTCGACGTTATCATATAATTCAATTGCTGCTTCTAAACTATCAGCTACTCCTCGTAGAACAAGGTTCCTTACAAAATCTAAGGTGGTTCTTCTTTCTTCAAGAATATTGTTATAAACATCTAGGTGGTCTGTATGAGTTTTTTGATTAAAAAATAGGCCTGGCCGGACTTTTCGAAATAGCTCTTCTTCTCTCTGTAAGGCTCGTACTGCACCAAGATCATAGTCAATCTGTTGATGGACATTATGAAGGATGGTACGATCTCTTTCTTGTGATAAATCTCCGAAGGATAATAACTCTTCTAAGTCTTGATGGACCTTTTGGCTTCTTCTTGTTTGTTCATTAAAGCGTTCCTGTAGTTGGAGATGGTATGACTGATATC
>JACOZM010000074.1 GCA_016181345.1 Candidatus Woesearchaeota archaeon | reverse complement strand
GAAACAGCAGTACGCAAGACGTTTAATAATGCTAAGAATAATGCTGGAACCAGAAACAAGAGAGGAAAGCATGAGCGAAGTTTTGAGATGATGTGAGATCTTGTTTCTTTCATTTTTTCTTTTTCTCTTTTTTTAGTTGGAAGGTATCTCCTTTATCGTTATTGTTCTAGTAGGTAAATGCTTAAAAATAATTACTCTTTAATATTTGAATATAAGGATGGCTTCAGAAGATCTTTCCGGCTTATGTAATTTGTTTTTTTATTCTACAACAACGCCCGACCTGCGGCAAGAAGCCCGGATATATCTCTCGAGAAAATTAGGGCACCCTGATAAGGGATCAAATTTTGAACTGGAATTGGGCCCAATGAAATATTTTTTTAGAGTTCCCGTAGTTAGCTCAGTAGCGGCCTATTTCGGCACGGCATATTTACGGCGGCAAGGATACGATGCACTATTGCTGCAATTAGCGCAGAGGATCATTGGGCACACCGCATTTCAAGTCCATAACGATAATTCGTTGCATGTCTTTTCCATTGAGGTAGATGAAGGATATAGAGGACATGGTTTAGCAACTTTAATGGCAGGAGAAGTTTTAGAAGAAGCCAGATCCAGAAGAATTAATAGAGTCAGGGTTGGCGGAGGAAGGAATGAAGCAACGAATAGAATTCATGATGATCTCTCTGAACGTGCAGAGGAATTGCGAATTCATCCTGAGGGAGGGAATTGGATCAATATTATCTATTAATAGGGGGAATATCAATGGGAAATGGATTTTGAGTTATTTTTTACCTGCTAAAAAATAATATTCTATCGCTCTTATTCTCTCTTATTTTTCTTACTTCTTTCTATATTTCTCTTTGAACTTCTGAGCGTTTTTTTGGCTGACAAAACGATAGAGTTTTCCATTCATCTCTAGTTCAATAACATTATCTGCACCCATTAATGGTTCTCCAGTTAAAGCATCTTTAGCAAGCTGGCCTTCTTCACTGGCTCCTTCACTAAATCCAGCTTCTTCTGGACTGATCTCATCGTCGTCAACAAGAAGTTCTCTGCCTTCTTCAGTCTCTAAGTCTTCGTCTAACTCACCTGACTCCATCTCTTCAGTTAATTCATCTGTAGTTTTATCTTCTTCATGATGCGCTTTTTTATGTGCTTTTTCTTCTTTTTTAGTTTGTTTTGCCATAAACTTTGTAAAGTTTAATCAAACGTGCCACCTGCGCAAAACAAGTTTTGCTTAGTGCCACTATAAACTTATCCTCCTTTATTTTAGTTTTATTGGATTGTTTTGAAGTTTAAAAGGATTATGGTAGTGAAATAAGGAGAATATCTTGATTGGTAATTATAAATACATTCTCATGAGAAATATGACCGTTCCCGCAACCAAAGGAACAACAAGATTGTCATCTAAAGTATGATCGTTAAAATCAATTTTTATTACTTCAGCAACCATGGCGCAGAAACTGGCAACAATTGCTTCAGGGATGCTGACGAAAAAGGCAGCACCTAGAAAGCCGAAGATCGTCCCTGCTACCGTTCCTTCGAAAAGCTTCTTGCTGTGGCCATTAAAAATGTTTTTTATTTGTCCAAATCTCTCGCCAACTAAATGGCTGAGAGAATCACCAAAGGTTAAGATCATTAATGCTGCTGTGGCAATGTCTTTTTCAAAGAGCTGAATGACCAATAGCATTCCAATAAAGAAAAAAATAAGCCCTTTTCCCGGAAATTTTTCCGCTTGTTCTGGACGCTCAAAATGTTTTAGGAAAAAGTTAAATCCAGGGAGTTTTGTTCTTTTGCTCATTAGGCTGGAAAGAATTCCGATGATAACTCCCAGTAAGACAGCTAAAGGAGAAATGATATCATAATAATATAATAGAGTAACGGCTAGTCCGATGATGATATGTAAGATTTGCCGGTAAATTTCTCGTTGAGTGAGCATTGTGCTTTTCTTTAGGCTCTTTTTTTGAGCTTATTTTATAAGAATTGTGGAAGAATTGGGGAAAAGTTAATAAAAGGGGCTCGTCGTAGGCAAATGATGTATAGTTATGAGGCTTAATATTTATGGAAGAAGAATCAACAGATAGGCAATTAACAGGTCCGCCAAAAGAATTAAAACAGATAGATACAGCTGTTTGGGAGCTGCCAAAAGAGTATAAAGAAGGTATGAGGGTTCCTGCAAGAATTATTGCTGCTAAAGAGCTTATTGACTCCATGGATCGAGGGGTTTTTAATCAAATTTCTAATGTTGCAACATTGCCGGGAATCGTTAAATATGCTTATTGTATGCCAGACGGACATTGGGGTTATGGGTTTCCAATAGGCGGAGTGGCTGCATTTGATGTTAAGAATGGTGGTGTTATTTCTCCAGGTGGAATAGGGTTTGATATCAATTGTGGAATGAGGCTGATGACAACAAATTTAACTGTTAAAGAAGTCAAGCCAAAAATTAAAGAATTAGTGGATGAACTCTATAAAGCTGTTCCAGCCGGAGTTGGATGCAAAGGATTTGTGAAAATAACTAAGGAAGAATTTGCTAACGTGATGAAAGAGGGAGCCCAATGGTGTGTAAAGAAAGGCTATGCTACGGAAGATGATATTTTACATATAGAAGATCATGGAAAAATTCCAGGAGCAGATCCTCAAGCAGTATCTGAAAAGGCGGTTAAACGCGGTTTCGATCAGATAGGAACGTTAGGAAGCGGAAATCATTATCTCGAAATTCAAGAAGTGAAGGAAGAAAATATTTATGATAAAAAAGCAGCAAAAATTATGGGAATTACTGGAGAAGGGCAGATTGTTGTTATGGTCCATTGCGGCAGTCGAGGAATGGGTCATCAGATTGGTACAGATTATTTACGAAAATTTCTTGATGTTATGCCCAAGTATGGGATTAAAATCTTAGATCAGGAATTAGCCTGCGCTCCTTTTACTTCTCCAGAAGGACAGGATTACTATAAAGCGATGGCCTGCGCAGCAAATATGGCCTTTGCAAATCGTCAGGTTATTACTCATCGAATTAGAGAAGTATTTGCTAAAGTTTTTGGTAAAACACAAGATGAATTAGGTATTAAATTAATTTACGATGTAGCACACAATATTGCGAAGTTAGAGAAGTATATTATCGATGGAAAAGAAAAAGAGCTTCTTGTGCATAGAAAAGGGTCAACTAGGGCATTTGGTCCTGCTCGAGCTAAGGATTTACCTAAAGAATATCAAGCTATCGGACAGCCTATTATTTTAGGGGGCTCAATGGAAACGGGAAGCTGGTTGTTATTAGGTACAGATAAAGCTGATGAGACTTTTTCTTCTACAGCTCATGGAGCAGGAAGGACAATGTCAAGGGCTGCTGCGAAGAGATTAGTTCGGGGAGATGAGCTTCAGAAGGATATGGAGAAAAAAGGGATTTATGTCCATGGAGTAACGATGGCGGGATTGGCAGAAGAAGCAGGACGAGCATATAAAGATGTTGATGTAGTTGTCGAATCCTTAGCTTTAGCGGGAATAACTAAGAAAGTAGTGGCGTTAAAGCCGATAGGAAATGTGAAGGGGTAATTTTAAGGTATTTTTTTTATATCTGTTTGTTTAACTAATCGTTACTTTAAAGAAATTACATATCTTTTTATATTAAAAACTCTTTTAGGAAATAAAAAGGTATATCATGAAGTCTAAAATAAATCAGTCTAAAAAACATTCAAAAAGGAATAAATTTAAAGCTAATTCTCGTTTTGCTTATATTGGTATACTGGCAATTATTGTTATAGTAGGAATAGTTATTTTAGCAAGTAATTTTAATCGTACTGGGTTTCAGGACACAGCGGGGATTAATGGGCTCTCTTCGCAAGATTCTGAGAATGACAATTCTAACTTCGTAGGCGAAGCGATAACTATATCTACTTCGCAAACATGTACTATTTCTGATTTTAAGAAACGTCACAAAGAGTTATTTTACTCAATTGCTCGTGATAAAATAGGAATAACGACAACTACTCCTTCTGGAAGAAGATTAAAAATTACAAATGATTTACCTTCTACTTTAACGGGCGCTCCTCATTTTTTTAATGCTGGTGATCAACATTGGCGAAATCAAGTTGTTGCTGTTTTTGTAACTGATAATACAAATAAAGTTAAAGTAAGTACAAGTAAAATGAGAATAGAACAACTTAATGGTAATACTTTTGCTAGTTCTGCAAATATATGGTATAATTCAGATAATATTAATACACTATTAGCTATATCTGCAATAGAACCAACTCAGAATAGCGTTTTTAGTGTTCCTCAAAGCTATTCTGTTGATGTTTATTTAGGATATGTGAGTCATTTACCAGCTGATATACAAGCAACTTGTGTTGCACCTATTGTGGGTGAAGATATGAGTATGGACTTTACTGATAGTGGGTGTCAGGTGAGTAGCTATACCCAAGAAAAATGGTGGAGTAGTTATGAAGTGATGAGTGATCAGTGTGGATTGACAACGTCAGGTTTAGGAGCATCAGGTAGCGTGCCTACATATAAAGTTAAAGCATTTCGGGTTACCATCAATAATCAATGTGATAAGACTCTCCTGGAACTAAAGCTAAGCGGTATTTTACCAACAGGAGAACTGATTGCTAGAGGAAGTCCCTTATGTG
The DNA here is from genome assembly GCA_016181345.1 of Candidatus Woesearchaeota archaeon. Classification (GTDB taxonomy): domain Archaea; phylum Nanobdellota; class Nanobdellia; order Woesearchaeales; family GW2011-AR9; genus JACOZM01. The sequence continues at coordinate 1,027 of JACOZM010000074.1, read as the reverse complement.
ATGTGTGGTATTAATGACTCTAGTTCTTTACTTTATCTAAGAAGAATAACAGTTCTTTTTGATTTTGTCTTTAATCACCTTCTAAGGTACTCTGGTGCTAAATTCATTTCTTAACTGGGTCTGATACCCCGTTGCTCTGCAACAATATAATTCTATTCCCAGTTAAGATTAAAAATACCCCGCAGCTCTGCTGCGGTTGGGATTTTTATTTAAAATAAAAGGCAATTTTTAGAATTAGTTTAACAAAAATACTGCCTTCTGTTACTAAAATTAGGCATGAGATTAAAAATAATCTGAATGTAACATATACAATCTTTCAATATGTTAAATCATCTCTATGTTAAACTCATCGTTCTTATATCTCTTAAGAATAATGTGCTCAGCCCACTCCGTTACGGGAATTTCGAGGAGCATCTTTTTGTTCAAAAATTCTTCCAAGTGTTCGTTATCGTTAAAGAATCCAATGCAGACTATAGAATATTTTCCTGAAGAGCGGTATACTTTAGTAAATTCATTATAACCTGATAACCTTTTAAGTGATGATGACAATGATTCCGGCTTAACATTGACAGACAATAGGACTTGAATGGTTTTTCCGAAGTGTGATGGAGAAAGTTTTAATGAATATCCTTTAAGAAATCCTTTTGTTCTTAATCGTTCTATTCTATAACGAATTGTGTTTTCTGTAACGTTCAGCTGTTGCGCAATCGTAGCAATGGAAATTCTGACATCCTTATCCAAGGTTTTTAAAATAAGAAAATCTTTTTTATCTACTCTTTTTTTTTGTTCCATAATCCCTTCTATTTCATCTTCTTTTAAGTATTTTTCTGATTCCGCAAAAAAATCTTCTAAAATTTTCTTTTTCAGTGAGGAACGTTAATATATCATTTTTATACTCTTTTTTTAGTCTTTATTATTTTTAGCTGGTTTACTTTATTCATCGGCTTATTTATGATAATCAAATATGGAGGTAACTACCATGGCAAAATGTGAAAAGTGCGGAGAAGAGTATCCGGAAGGAACAGAG
>JACOZM010000073.1 GCA_016181345.1 Candidatus Woesearchaeota archaeon | reverse complement strand
GCAAGTTACACTATGCAAGTCGTACGTCCGAGAGATATTCTTCGAAATCTCTCTTATTAAAAAAAAGATAAAAAGAAAGTTAGAAAAAAAAGCCCCTACCGAGATTTGAACTCGGGACCTTTACCTCTTTGAACTTTACTTATTTGTCCTAAAACAAATCCGTTAAAAGCTACCAAGGTAACGCCATACCGCTAGGCCATAGGGGCATTATAATTTCGAGGTATAGCTCTCTCTTAAAATTTATAGCTCTTATTTAAAGATTCCGATTGTATTTTAAAGGAGGTTCAATCAATCAAACATCTTTATAAGACTAAATAAAAAAGTTCTATAGATTTAATCCACAATCTTAAGGATCTATTTTTTATCAGATAATTTGTCTCAATTCGTAATATTCAATAGTCTTATTATCCTCTTTAAACGTAAACTTTCCTTGAATCTTTTTGCCTTCTAAAATAGCAGGAAGCCAATATTGATCGTCATCCCACATCTTTTCAAAAGGAATGTTATTCAGTGAAAACCAAACTGGCTTCATCTCTTCGCTTTCTTCAAGTCTGCCGGAATACTCATGCACTACAAAAAGATAAACTATTTGGTTCCAATCGCTTTTGTGAGGAAAATGAAAAGACAGTTCACCTACATTCTCTAACCTCATTCCAATGAGCCCAGATTCTTCTTGCAACTCGCGTATTGCCGCGTCAATAATACTTTCTCCGTTCATTACTTTTCCGCCAAAGCCGTTATATTTGCCTTCTCCAAAGCCGCGCTTCTTTAATCCTAAAAGAATCTTATTCTCCTCTCGAATGATACAAAGTGTAGCTTGTTTCATGACGAAAAGAAATACTGAGAACTATAAGAAGATTATGGTTGTGGAAAATACAAAGAGTGGAAAATAGGAAGGTAGAGGGAGGAAAATAAGGGATGGTATAAAATAGGTGAAAATAAAAAATATGTCGGGGAAGGGATTTGAACCCTCGAACCTACTAAAGGACAGGATATCTTCCATCAGCCGAGGCTGAAAGGACGTCAACATGACTTAAGTCCTGCGCATTTGATTGTCCGCCTGCAATAAACTATTGCAAACACCAGACTTTGCTACCCCGACAAGCTGGAGCGCAGGTGTCCTTCTGATTAGCAGTTCTTTATCGGAAAAAAGAAAACCCTTTAAAAATCTTCCTTCATAAAACAATAGAATGTGAAACAATATGAAAAATGAAGTGCCTAGATTAAATAATAATAATAATAATAATTAACTAGTACATTGATTAGAAAAGATCAACAATTATTTTTATGTAATCTACTGGTTTCCAGATAAAAGATGGTTAAGATATTCTGCCCCGTGTTCTGCTGCAGTCCCAAAAATTTCTAACTTTTCTCCCCTCATTAAGTGGAGAGCCTTAGTCCAAGGAAGCTCTGGAGCGCACAATAAATATTTACCATGAGTTTCGCTCAGATAGTTACAAACAGTCCTTACATCAACATTTTCACCAACACCAATTCTCCTTACTTCAATCTCATGTAATTTATAGGGGTGAGGCTGTCCGGGAAATTTTGCCGTAAGCTCCTGAATCCCAATCTGGACTTTTAGTTCACGGTCAGTTTGATAACGAAATACCTCTGAAGAAATAGATAATTTCATCACTGTCGTTAATAATTCTCCAACATTAGCAGTCTGTCTAGCTCCCAATAGAGGCTTCCAAAATTCAGCAATATCATTTGGCTCGGCAAGATCAAAATCAACATTATCAAGCTTTAAGACATAATCCGGCTGCTGAATTCCGCTGATAAGAGGAGAGCGAACAACTGCAACAATACGCTCCTCGCGGTCAGTTTCACCTTTTTGCCCAGTTACCTCTTGTTGAGATCTGCAGATGTATGCCGTGAATCCTGCTTTTCTTAAATCTAACTCAAAAGTATCAAAAAAACGATAATCTTCCTCGGCAACAGTAGATCCAGAACGCCTAAGCTGTGAGTCGGGGATTAACCTCTTCCCTGAAATATTAGAAACTATTTCTTTATATCGGTTAATACTCCCATCAAAACAAAGAGAACTAGACGTAGAAGAATCATGAACAAGAGATAAGGCAAGCTATTCTAAACTTTCTATAGGAACAGTAGGAGGTTCACCAAGAATCAAGTAGCGTACACTAGGAACAGTACTATTATCAGGAGTCATTAGTCCCCCTAGAGAGGTTTTCTAAAAGTCTTTTAGATTGAACTCCACTAGTTCGCAAGATTTTTGAAATGACCCTCGCTTGTCCGACAACGTAATCCCGATGCTTCTTTGATGGCTGGACAGCCATTTCAAATACATCACCTTGCTGTACTTCACTCAACAAAAATTCTAATCCAGCAAGACTAGTAGTGATAAGATAATGATCTTTATCTGTGCTTTCAGTTTGCTGTCTTGGAGCAAACCGCTGAATTGAAGAATAAGGCATAATAGTTTTAACTGCGAAATCTCTCAGTAATAACAATAAACTTTCACCGACAAATAAAGCAACTTGATTATCTAGCTCTTCGCCGAGATGTCCTTGTCCTCTCAAAAAGTCTTTGGCAGTATCTACGGCAAATTGCATTTTATCTGCTGTTAAAGGAAATAAATAAGGATGGAATATTCCAGAAGCTAAATCATAAACCGGAGCACGACCATGAAGCTGGACCTTATCAAAATCACAGACTGCCTGGCCGACAAATCTACCTTCGTCTTCTACTCCAAAAATATTCTGCGGCCTCCAGTCTCCATGGGAAAATACTTTTGCTTCTCCAACTGCATTCCGTTCATGATCTACTAGATATCCAGCTTTCTTGGTTAAATTTAGCCGGCGGTCTTTAAAGAAAGAAAGAACAGCACTAGATCTAGCTTGATAATCATGGCTTAACGTATCTAAGTCTTCAGAACTAGTTCTTCTCCTGAAATGAGCACCATAGGTAAAAGCGATATTAACAAGATGTTTTTCTAAACTTTGATGTTCATCCCTAAATGAACGCCGAGTTAGGCGATCCCTTCCTTCATTAGCTACCTGTAAAATCCTTTGAAGGTTAGGATGAACATACTCTTGAAATCGGCCTAAGAATTGAACGATCTCTTGAGTTGCAGAGATAATTTCTTCTTCACCCATTCCTGTAAATGCATCTTGAAACGTCCTATATTCAATATAAGACATATTGATCCGGAGATGCTTTCTATCTGGCCCTCCTACTAATTGTGGAACATATCCGCTTCCTTGAAACGCCTTCAACAGATTATACTCCCTCCAGAATAAGGATGCCTGACTGTCTTTTTGCAAGGGGTTTTCAACATGAGTAGAAGAGTCTTCACCAGACACTAATCGATAAGCCCTAGCAATATCATCGGGCGAAAATGATTTATATACTGATTTACGGTGCGCACCATAATCTACCTCAAACGTTGCACTATCTGTTTTCGTCCAGAGTACACGTTCTTCTGCCATTAATATCTTTTACCCCCAAACTCTAGTCTTCTATCTACTCACTTTTCCAACGAATAGGCTTATTTATAAATGTTTCCAGTATTTTCTCACTCTTAAGTAGGGATAAAAAGTAGTTCTGATGGGAAAAAATAACAGATTAACAAAAAAATAGAAAAAAGGAGAAAGAAATGGAAGTTACAAAAGATAACGAATAGAGAACGGAAGAAAAAACTTATCCTGTTTGAAGGCTATTTCATTTGAAGAACTATCCAGGAATGCCTTCATAAACTATCCTACCTATTGCAGTTGTATCTTCAATCAAGGATTTAATACTATGCATAAGGTAACCAATATTATTTATACCTCTGTTTTTAATGTAGAATTCATCACATTGACTCATTAAAATAAAGCGGTTCTGCAATAATTCGTGGGCTTCATCATGATTCTTAGTATAGTAAGATTTCATCAAATTGGAATACAACTCATCAACAGAAGATAATAACCCTTCAAATGTCTTTTGCTCTTTAAGAGGAAGTTTTGTATCTTTCATCAATCTTGCAATCCTCTTGACGTGATCAGCTACTGATTCAATAGTAAAAGCCAGCCACCAATAATTGAAGATATCGCGATAACTAGCGTTCAGTTTTTTAAGTATCATTGAATTGCCTTCAGTCGCAAACCAAGTAATCCTGTAAATCAAAAAACGAAACTTATTGACATCATGGTCACGAAGAAGGATATTGTCCGAATTATCTTCTTTAAACGTGTTGATGCAATCCTTTAACATAGATTTTGTGATGACATCCATCTTTCGGATAATTTGAGTTAATGAAATATCGTTAATGTTCAAGAAATCTTTAGCAACTATTTTTTTAGAATCCTGTTCTAATATCTCCAAAGCAACAAGGTTCTGGATAAAAGATTGAAGGATTTTAGCTTTCTCCTTTACTTCATCACCTTGAAGAATGATTGTCTTATAATTCTGGATGTACGCTGCAATAGTTTCCCTCTGGACCCTGCGAATATCTTTTCCATCAATATGGATAGTTATTTCTTTTTCAAGAGTTTCACGTTCGTCTTTCTTTGGCTGCAATAAGAGGTCATTATTCTGCTCGTCAAAATAAATAAGATCACCTTTATGCAGCTTGTTCTGCCGTACCCATGTTTTTGGCAATGAAACGACAAAACTGCTCTTTCCGAATGAAATTATTTTCCGATATTCCATGGTTTATTTCCCCCAAAGTTCTTCAATATAATATCCTTGTTCTTTAATAACTATTATAATAATTACAAATCTAATTTGTAATGTTTCTTTGAACAATATCTCTGCACAATGTTTCTTTGCACGTGAAACAATCAGCTTCTTAACCACACACCCCCACCATACAAATGCATACAATCATCATTATGTATCACTCTGTATCATCACTATATATTTTTACGTTCTATATGTTACCTATATAGTATCAACGGAATGTATTTATATTTAAATGTTTTGTAACTAAATATTGCAATAGTGATATGGCTGAAGCTAAAGAGGAATTTGGCTTGATAAGTATCCTTATTGCAAAGGGGGGGATTAAAATGAATTATATGAGGGGCAGAGAAAATAGCTTAGAGGAGGAAGAAGAAACAATCTATTCTCGAAAGAAGAGAGAGACACTTGTCGAAGAAGGAGCACTGCGTTATGAAGAGGATGGGTTTATGGAAGGGTATGAGGAAGAGTTGGAGTTTACTGAAGAAGAAGGATTTTTAGAAGCGTATGAAGAAGAATTGTTTATGTGATTGTTGGTGTAAAGAACATGTATAGGCTTAGATAGATTGAGGAGAGAGAAAGGTAGAAAAATAGAGTGAAATGAATACAAGAAATTTGAATAGAATTTAAATGAAACGATGGGATTGAAAACAATATTAGGATTAGATGATTGTTTACTGAGCGAACGGGAGATCATCGCAAAGATAGCGGAAGCGCAAAAAAAAGATATCCGCATCATTGAGTTTCCGATTGGAAAAAATATTGTTCAAGTAAAACTAAAAGGAATAGACCCAAAAGGAATCATGAAAGATTATGAACAGAGATATGAAAATTAGGTAGAGTGAGCGAGAGAGAGTAATTTACTGAGGAATACTTAACAAACTTAGAGTTTCTATTAGGTTGTTGACAGAACTAGATACATACTGTTGACCAAAAGGTTTTTATGTTCTTGAGATTTAAATCACCTATTAGAGGTTTGTAGAATTATAGACCGTAAAATTACAGTTATATACTAAAGTTCCGAAGCTTTCGAACTTAGTATAGAAGAATAGGATCATATAAAAATAGAGTTATAGAAGAGGATTTATGCTGTACTTAAAAAAGGGGTTTATCCATTTTTGGAGTTCAATTAAAGAGAATAAGCGGTTAGTTGTAAGTATCATCATCCTGCAGATTATTTTTCTGGCCTTAGCAGGGATGGTAGGGATAACGTATCAAGTAAAGATTATCACTGATATGAATACTATCATGGGACAATTAGATACAGCAAATTATAATCCAGAAGAGCTTCAAAAAGGAGAACCATTCTTAGAAAATATGTTTATCATCCAGAGAAGCTACCAATCCCTTCAGCAAAATATCATTGAAGGCTTAAGTTGGATGGGGGCATTATTCATCGTGTTTCATGGCGGATTATGGCTTCTGTCTCATCATGTTATCAAAAAAATACCTTTTAATATGTTAGGAAGGATGTTTCTTAAGTATCTTGCTGTTTCTATCGTCCTATTAGGAAGTTTTTTTTCATTTGCTTATTTTCTGCTGAAAGATCTTATTACCGATGCAGCAGATGTTGATTTTGTTGCTACAGTCACTAAATATTTAGTCGCAGGATTCGTTGTTGTCTATTATATCCTCATCGTATTTTTAACTCTCCTTGATGAGCATACATGGAAAGAATTTTTCCGAAGCTGGTGGAAAGCAGCGATCAAAAAAATCCTTAAGACACTTTCCATCGTCATCATTAGTGCAACCTTCATGCTGGGATCATTTTATCTTATCTATGCCTATCTTTCTCCAGATAATGTTATCCTCATCCTATCCTTTTTTTTAGTGTTAACATTGATGCTCTCCGTCAGTAGAATATTAGTAATAACCACTATCCAAGCTATTCTTTTAAAGAAACATCATACTGAGAAGAATTAATGGCGAGGAGAATTAAGGGGATTGAGAGGAATTAAGCATAGATGAGATCATTAACCAAACGATAATGAAAAAAATTATCATTGACACAAATGCCTTGATGGCTATCTCTGATTTTAAGATAGATTTATTTTCAGAGATTAAGAAGTGTTGTGACATTGGATATAAGTTGTGCATAGTAGAAGGAACAGTCAAAGAATTAGAGAAGATTCAAAAAGAGCAACGTGGGAAAGAGAAGCAAGCCGCTAGATTAGTGTTATCTCTACTAAAACACCAGAATGTTGAGGTTCTTGAAGGTAAGGGTACTGAACAATATGTTGATGACCAGTTAGTTACCACTCTCAACAAGGAGATTTAGTGCTAACCCTGGATGCGGGACTAAAAAAAAGGCTGCAAAAACCTTACCT
>JACOZM010000072.1 GCA_016181345.1 Candidatus Woesearchaeota archaeon | reverse complement strand
CAAGAAATAACGATGTTTTTCTGATTCTGGGACTAAAGCTAATCTTCGCAGAACATCAGCTTCCCAAAGAACAAGCTTAGCTGTATTAGGCATATCAAAAACATATTCTACTCCTTGTTCTCGGGCAGTTTTTAATCCGTGAGCAATAGTTTCTTTATAGCTCTGCTCTTCGTCGCGAAAATGGACATGAGGATCGATTCTAGGCATTTTAGTTTAAAGTTAATAATTTATTCTCGATAGTATTTGGAAGCATTAATAGTATTTGGAAATCTTAATCATTCTCCTTTTCATGAAGCCATATCTTTTAAGATATTGTATGCTGCTTCAATACGCCGCTCGGCATTAGGGTTATTGTTGATTGGCCTTCCCACGACTAATAAAGATGAGCCATTTCTTAAAGCATTACCTGGAGTTGATGTCCTAGCTTGATCTCCTCCAACAGCACCATCTGGACCTTGAATTCCTGGAGTAACATACATAAATCCATCTGATAAGTATGGTCTGACCGCAGGAAGATCAGCAGCAGAACAAACAATTCCATCTACTCCTGCTTCAGAAGCACGCCGAGCTAATTTTAAAACATTTTCTTCAACTGTTCCAGAAATTCCCATCTGTTGATTCATTCTGTTTTGATCCGTACTAGTTAAAATGGTAACACCTAAAACCTTCGGCTTTTCGTAACCTTTTTCTTCTGCTCCTCTTCTGGCTCCTTCTACAGCTGCTTCCATCATCTCAACTCCACCAAGAGCATGAACGGTAAGCATTGAAACTCCTTGCTTTGCAGCTTGATAAGCAGCGTTTTCTACTGTTTTAGGAATGTCATGTAATTTTAAATCAAGGAAAACTTTTCCACCATATCTCTGTACAGCTTGAATGGCAGCTGGACCAAAACCAACATACGATTCCAAACCAACTTTAAACATCCCTACTACTTGATCTAATTCAGCTACTCTTTCTTCAAGAGCCTCTAAAGTATCTAATCCATCTAAAGGCAGACAAAGCTTAGATCTAGCAAATTGTTCAGCAGAAGTGAGCTGTATCCGCTGCAGTAAATCTAATGCCTGCGTTCCATATTGTGAAAAATATCGTTCTACTTCCCTTCCTACCCGATATCCAGGCTCTTGAAGTTGAAATGCTTTTGGCAACAAATCAACTGCATTACTGAGAGCAAAATAAGGCACACCTAGTTCCCGCAAGGCTTGTTCAACTGTTTTTCCATCATCTCTTTTTTCATTTCTGTTCGTCAGCCCTAAGGCTGCTAAAACTTCTACCTCGGCTTCCTTCAACTGGCGGATAGTTTCAATTAATGAACCACCCGTAGTTGTAACATCTTCAATAACAACTGTTTTTCCTTGCGGCTTTCCTAGGAAAAATTTATCCTTAGGCTGTCCATGTTCTTTGGCTTTGGCTCTGCCCATGGATAAGACGTGACTTCCCGGAGCATACGAAGAAGACATCTGCGCCCAACGCAGCTGCGTCATCAATCCTAATTTTGTTGCTCCTTCTGGAACACCATAAAAAGTGTCTGGAGTTAAGCCATGCTGCTGAGCAAAGGCAATAACAAAAGGAGTTAGTTCTTCAAATGTTCTAAATGTATCTTCAACGATATCTCTCCAATTAGCATAAAAATGTGATTTTCTTCCTGATTTTAAGGTAATAGGACTAGCCTGAAAACCGAGAACTTTATTTCTTAAAACATAAGCATCAAAATCTTCTTGACTGAATCCTTTCATGATAAACCCCCGATTAATTATTGTACCTATTGATTACTAGATTCTATTGATTACTAGATTCTATTGATTGCTAAATCCTATTGATGATTATTATTCTGCAGATGGAACTTTAAATATATTTCTAGCCCTAAAGATATATACTAAAATTCGCAAGATATCAAACATTTAATTGCGAAATTTATATATATAAAATGCCATTATTTGTTCGAAAGCTATGGCATTTTAGTATATAAATGAGGAATGCCTTAATTAAAGAGATGGAAAATATTGAAATAGAAATAAAACTGAAGCTTGATGATCCAAAAAGAATCTTGAATTGGCTGAAGAAAAATGCCAAGCTGATTAAAATTTCAGACGACGCAGATTATTATTTTGACCCTCCAGATAGGTCTTTTATCTATAAAAATAAGCATGATGGGACTAAGGATGCTGATGAATGGTTTCGACTTAGAGTTAGTGAAAAAGGAAACGAGATTTGTTATAAGAAATGGTATCGGAACGAGAAAACGGGAAAAAGCCTTTATGCTGATGAGATTGAAACTTTAGTTGGAGATCAGAAAAAAGTCCTTGAAATTCTGAAGCGCTTAGGATTTAAAGAAACTTCGGTAATCAAAAAACATCGTGTCAGTTATCAATATAAAGAATTTCGATTTGATTGCGATACTGTTGAGGGACTGGGATTTTTTGTTGAAGTGGAGTTTAAAGGACAGATCGACAATCCGGCTGAAGGAAAAGAAAAAATATTTACCATGTTGAAAGAAATTGGAATTACCGATTGGAAGAAGACAAAACGAGGATATTCTTGGATCCAATGGAATCCTGATGACGAGCACTTTGAAGATTGAACAGTCTAAAGATTAAGAATAAAAAGATTGATTAAAACATTATGGAGAATGATATTATTCTCTACCTTCATAAAATATTTCTCGTAACACCCTAAATAAAGATTTTCCTCCATTATGTTGTAGATTACCTAAGTCGCCAGCACCTGGGACTATATATGCTCGTTCATCCAGAGTAGGGTCCAATACTGCAGTATACATACAGCAGTCTATTCCTGCCCGAGTCATCCTTTCTAAAAAAGCTTCTACTCCTGGTTTAGCAGCCATGACATTCATAAATATCTGCCTTGAAGGTTGACCATAAAGTTCACCTGCTCTAGCTGCAGCTGTCTCTCCGCTCCAAAAAGTTGCTCCCATGGGGTCAGGTACCATTAAAACCCTTCCGGCTAAAGAAAACACTTCACCCTCGGGCTGAGGATTAGGAGCACTCATATAATTTACATCAATTCTAATTGTTCCTTCTCTATAAGTACCTTCGACTCTTTTAGTATCAGCAAAAATAACTGGCGCTTCTCTGAACACTTCTCTTGCCCCATGCACCATCTCATCGGCTGACCTTAAAATATTGAGAAATACTGGTTCCTCCGACCTTAATTGGTGTAATGCAGTACCCTTATTTCCTGTTATCACACTGGCAGATGCTGTTGGAAAATTTCCTTTCGCTGTCTCTATCCTTTCAACATCATACGCCATCAATCTCCCAATTTCATTGACAGATTTTCTGACAAGATAACTGCTTCTTTGTAAGACTGCATCACGAATTGTTAAAACTAATTCACTGACTAGAGGACTATCGGAAACCCACAATCGACCATCATAACCTTCTACTTCATGCATAAGAATCACCTTCGATTGTTAAAATGAGATTGGACGAAGTACCATAAGAAGCAAAAATGTTTTGATTTACTTTAAATTCCTTCATCAAAAATAGAGAATATCAACGGATGATATAAAAAGATTTCTAACGTCCATCATAACTTTCCTACCTGTATCATAACTTTCGAACAAAGCCATTATCAGCATCAACTTCAACAAGATCTCCATCCTTCAATTTTTCTGTCGCTTTTTCCGTTCTTGTAATACAGGGCTTTTTTAATTCTCTAGAGACAATAGCGGCATGGCTTAAAATTCCACCTTGATCGGTAATTATCGCGGATGATCTCTGCATCAGATGAAGATGCTCTGGAGTAGTCATCTTGCATACTAAAATTTCACCGTCTTCAAATTGGTGATTGTTAAGATTATCAAGATCGTTGATGATTCTTACCTTTCCCTTAACTTTTCCGGAACTTCCGGGAATTCCACGAAGAAAAGGCGTGTTAAGACTAAGAGAAGAATGAAGATCATTTAATGAGGATAAAGAAGATGAAGAAGGTGAGGGAGAAGAAAGAGAAGAATTCTCCTTAGATAGATTAAAATCAGCATAGATCTTTCCCAATATTCTATTATAATCAATAAACCAAAGCCCATGATCTAATGTGAAAACAGTTTCAAAATATCCACACAGATAATTGTTCATAAATTCTGCATGTAATTTTTCTTTCAATACCTCTTGAAAATTAGGATCAGTCACTTTAAGCCTCTTTATTATCCCCTTGAGGTGATTCGTAACTTCTTCAAAATCGTTTGTAGCTTTATTATTATCAATATTCCAATGCATAAAGTTATAAGAAAATATCAATGGCTTAATGTCTTGATAAAATCCTTGAGTCAAAATATGATGCCCACCTTTAACTATTTCTCCAAAAATGCCCTGCTGGTTTATCACAAAAATTGTTGACCACAAGGTAGAATTTACGTGAGGAACAAAATCGGCCCGATATTGTTTTGGATCAATTTTCTGTTCTTTAAACCAAGCCATAACCTCTTTGATCTTATGACCGCGCATACGCAATTTTGGCAGTTCGGGATTTTCTGGAACTAAGCGCAAAGCACAAAGCTCTTCTCCATGCTCCTGCATAAACCTCTGAAACTGAGGAGAATTTGCTGATACTTCCTCAGCAGAAAAGTTCGTAGCTTTATCAAAAGGAATCTGAATGAGTTGCTGTAATAGTTCTAACCTTTCTCGCTTAGCGTTATCTTCCTTACGCATGGCTTCTGTTTCCGGATGATTGATACTTTCAAACCATTCAGTGAAAGAAACTTGTTTCTGATATAATTTAGTAAGATCCATAATAAGAAGAATTAGAAGATGGTTTAATAGTTTTTCTGAACTTGAGGAGTCAATAGGAAATCTTTTATTTGATATCTGCTGAATATGAGCAATATCATTATCTTTTACTCAGCAATCTTCTTAGAAATATTTATAAATATCACTTAGAAGTAGTATTTATGGTAACATTACGAGAAGTAGAGCGTTATGCAAATTTTCTTCCAACAGCAGGAGGAGATATCGGAGCTTATGTAGCTAAAGAATGGTCTCCAAGATTACTTCCTGAACGTACGGAACGGGGCAGAGATCAGCCACGATTTACCAGAGAAGAAATTGGAAGAGGCGTAGGTGCAGCAGGAGTGTATATAGCGCAAAATGGAACTCTTGCCGGAATTGTAGCTGAGTTAGGCATTCCTGTAATCTCACCCATCGGGGCTGCTGTTCTATTTTTAGGTCCAGCTGCACTGCATTTGTATTATAAAAGCAAAAGAAGATGAATGATATGAATGATGACACAGAGGTCATTATACATAGATCATGACAAGTAGATTTTTATTTATATATCGTTCTAGTTCTCTAAAAAAAGTTTCCCAATCCTTTCTGAGCCAGCTTTGATGATTCTTGTTTTAACTTTTCTAATTTAGCCAGGACACGCTCTTCATTAAAATCGTGTTTTTTGACGAGAAATTCAATCAGCTCATTTTCCTGAATCTTTTTCCATTTCAATTGATAGTCATCTGTTACCGGCATATTGACGATAGTAGAAAAGATTTCTTTCCAGTCAAGATCGGGATAATGTTTTGACCATTCTACTTTTTCAAAAATCTCATCAGTAGGAGTTTCTTTGACTAATGCTAATGCTTTTTTTGGCCCGATCCCCTTTATGCCTCCGGGATTATAATCCGTACCGACTAAAATAGCAACGACAACAAGCTGGTCAAAAGTAAGCTGTAATTCAGCTAGAACTTCTTTCAATGAAATAATTTCCGGCTTGACGTTGACAAAAGCAAATTTCCCGGCTCTTTTTCTTTTACCAGCAATAGAGAGATTTCTCACTAATAAAGGAGCTTTGAAGATCAAATTATCATAATCCTGGCTGATGACAGCATAAGCATCTCCTTTCTT